>NZ_JBNNMG010000051.1:0-39898 GCF_050272555.1 Lysinibacillus sp. NPDC047702
TTCCTCCAGCGCAGGAAGCGGCTCGTCGCTCGCCCACAGGAAGCCTTGTTCTGCGCGAAAGCGAAGCGTCAGCGGCAAAGCGAGTAGCCTGGAACAGAAATCACCTTCATTTGACTTAGTAGTGTTCACAAAGAGTCCCTTGACCATTTAGTTTTTCAACATTATGAAAAACTGCATAAAAATTTATGCAGTTTCTAAATTCTTGTTTCAATTTATATTTTTTTTGTCGTTTGTACGTGTTTTACTTTCACCTGTGGCTTTCCAAATCGCCTTTCCACTGTACCCTCAATATAAAGTATTTCATCCTCCTGTAAAAACTCTTGCACAAGCTGAAATACTTGTGGAAATAAGGTGATGGACACTGAGCCATATTCGTCTTGTAGCTGAGCAAAAGCCATTTGCTCACCTTTTTTTGTTCGAATTTTTTTTACCTCTTCAATCAAACCAATCATTTTGACATATGTTCCATCCCGAGTATGTTTTAACTCCCTACATGTAACATTGACTTCCCGCCAAAAAACTCTCTCTTCTGTTATAGGATGTGCTGATATATAGAACCCTAAAATGTCCTTCTCATACATTAGTTTTTCTTTTTGCGTCATTTCTTGAGCTTGCATATATTTGGGCTTACCAAAGCTAATGGCAGTAGCTGATGCCCAATCAATATCTTCTGTAGGTCGCAATAGCTCTGCATGCTTCAAAGCTGCTTCTACCGTCTTGATAAGAACAGCACGATCTCTACCCAAATAATCAAGTGCCCCTGCAAAAATTAAAGATTCTATTACTTTCGGTTTAAAATGTTGTGCACTTAAAGCAACTGCTAAATCAAATAAATTATCTAATGCCTCTTCATTCGATTGTCGTATAGCACTCACTGTCTCGATAAAGGTATGAGGAACACCTTTAATTCCTGATAAGCTATAACGAATGCCATCCTTTTCAACAGTGAAGTATTTGGTACTATGTTTTAATGAAGGCGGATAAAAAGCTATACCTTGTTCTTTGGCTTCATTCACAAGCTGCTGAATCTTGTCCGCATTTCCTGTTGCATTTGACAATAATGCTGCATAAAAGCTTTTTGGGTAATGCGCCTTTAAATAAGACATTTGATAAGAAATAACACTATATGCAACTGCATGGCTTTTAGGGAAGCCATAATCCGCAAAGCGCACAATCAGTGCATACACCTCTTCTGCTATATGGATATCGTAGCCCTGCTTCATCGCTCCATTCACAAATACTGCACGTTGCTCTTCTAATACTTGACGATTTTTCTTACTGACCGCCCGACGCAGTAAATCTGCCTGTCCCATCGAAAAGCCCGCCATCGCAGAGGCAATTTGCATGATTTGTTCCTGATAAACGATAACACCAAATGTCTCTCGTAAAATTGGCTCCAACACTGGATGCGGCATAATCACTAATTCTTGTCCTGATTTGCGTCTTGCATAGATTGGGATAAAATCCATTGGACCCGGCCGATATAACGCATTAACTGCTACTATGTCTAAAAAATGCGTTGGTTTAATATCCCGTAAAGCTTGCTTCATTCCTTCAGATTCTAATTGAAAAATACCTAATGTATCTCCCCTTTGAAGAAGTTGGAGTGTTTTTTCATCTTGCATCGGTATTCGTTCAAATTCTATCCATGGTCCCCTTGCTTTATAAATAGACCAGCGAATTTGCTCTAAAATTGTTAAATTACGCAAGCCTAAAAAATCCATTTTGACTAGTCCACATGCCTCTACATCGCCCATTGACCATTGGGTACAATAAATATCATCATGCCCCTTTTCTATAGGCATTGTATTGACCAAGGGTGATGGCGCTAATACAACTCCAGCCGCGTGCGTAGAGGAATTCCTTGGCAAACCCTCTAATTTTAAAGCTACTTCTAACCAACGACGATGTTTTTCATCCTCTGCTAACCAGCCTTGTAAGCCCTGTGATTCAGCCACCGCATTTTGTAGCGTTATCCCAGGTTTATTGGGGATCCATTTCGAAATCTTTTCTAATGTTTCAGCTTCAAAGCCTAAAGCCCGAGCTACATCCCGAGCTACAGCTTTTGCTGATAATGTACCAAATGTGATGATCTGCGCGACATTTGCCTTGCCATATTTATGCGCCACATATTGAATGACTTTTTGTCTTTTACTATCAACAAAATCTATATCAATATCTGGTAAAGTGATACGTTCTGGATTTAAAAAACGCTCGAATAATAATCCGTAAGCAAGGGGATCCACTTGTGTTATAGAAAGACTATAGGCTACAAGTGATCCCGCTGATGAGCCCCGACCTGGTCCCGTTAAAATTTGATTCTCTTTGGCATAGCGCATAAAATCTGCAACAATTAAAAAATAATCCGCAAAGCCCATTGAACATATAATTTCAAGCTCATATTGTAATCTCTCTTGATAAACAAGCGGAATCTCATTCTGATTGAAACGCAATGCTAAGCCTGTTAATGCCTCCTTAACCAGTAATTCTTCTGCTGTTTCTCCTATTGTCACTGGAAATTTAGGCATTTGCACAGGCATATTAGGGATTTTTGCTGTACAGCCGGCCAACATCGCTGCGCTTGCTTCAAGCCATTCAGGACGATCAGCAAACCAGCTGCTCCATTCATCCATTGTTGGCACAAAATTACCTTGCAAATAAGTGGATGCCTTTGACTCGGTGCATTTTTCACCTGTATCAATCGCTCTTGCCACCTCAAAAGCAAAGTGGTCTTCTGGTCGTAAAAAATAACAACTCTGTGAAGCCACTAAAGGGATACTTTCATTTTTACACCATGTAACAAAATCCGGTTCTTTTTCCGCAATCATCCCTGCTGGTCTAGCAACCCCCATAAATAGATGCTGACCAAACAATGCTTTTAGAGCACTCGCTGCCTCTGTCCAATTTCTAATTTCTGCTATGTCATTAGAAGAAAGTAATGCTATACAGCCTGCTGCATATCCTTCTAGCCATTTCCATGGCAAAACGTCATCCTCTCTTATCGAAACGGCACTACTAATCTTTAATAAATGCTGATAGCCTTCTTGTGTTTTTGCATATAAAACTAAAGGAATTTGTAGCTCCTGCCATTGTATGTTGACAGAAAGACCAATTACAGCATGAATATTTGCTTGTTGTAATGCTTTACAAAAAGGCAAAAGCCCGTACAATTTCGAATTGACGATTGCACAGGCCTGCGTTTTTTGCTCTTGTAAAAAAGGGATCAATTGTTCAAGCCGAATCGTGCTTTTCAATAAATCCGCGCTCGTATGCATTTTCGTATATACATGTGTCAAATGAATCCCTTCCTTTCTTGGTATTACTTCATTTTATCTTATGATAACACCTATAGAATATTGTTAGTTATTTAAGCGATGTGTTTGACAAATTTCCTTTAAACGATTTATCACACGATCGGCTTCTTCCCATGAGTGTGCAGTTGCACCGGAAGCTAATGGGTGTCCTCCACCATTAAATTCCTTTGCTAGAATATTAATAACAGGACCTTTCGAGCGCAAACGTACTCGAATTTGTTCTCCCTCCTCAATAAACACAACCCATGCACAAATACCTTTCACACTACCAAGGCAGCCTACTAAAAGAGAGGCCTCAGATGGAACAGCATCGAATTCTGTTAACAATTCCTTCGTCAGCTTTATATGTGCTGCCCCATGCTCATCCATTTCAAAATTTTGATAAATATAGCCCTGTAAATTTAATAATTTTTGTTCCATTTCATACATGCCATCAAAAATCTGATTTCGATCAAAATCATATGTAATGAGTTCTGCAGCAATTTTAAATGTTTTCGCTGTTGTACTTGGAAATTGAAATCTTCCTGTATCTCCCACAATACCAGCAAATAACAATCTCGCAGCTGCAGTAGATAGCGACCAGTTAGCTGCATTGCGACCTTCCTCAAAAAGCTCATAAATCATTTCACTACAAGAGCTAGCTGCCGTGTCAACCCACAATAAATCACCATATGCATCATCATTTGGATGATGATCGATTTTTATGACCATCTTGCCCTTTGTATAGCGCTGGTCGTCGACACGTTCAGTATTTGCAGTATCCGTAACAATCACTAAAGCATTATCATAAACATCATCCGTAATTTGATCAGGCTGTGCCATAAATGTTAAAGAATCATCATGCTCCCCTACCGCAAAAACCTTTTTTTCTGGATAATTGGCTAAAATTAATTCTTTTAAGCCTTGTTGTGATCCATAAGCATCTGGATCTGGACGTACATGGCGATGAATAATGATTGTCTCATATAAAGCAATTGTGTCGATGATTTGTCGTCTCAATATAATTTCCCCCAAAATGATAGTAATAACCGTTAGCATTTTTCATTAATAATCGTTACAATAATGTCTAGTTATGCTAGGAGGTTTACTATGCTCAATTTAATTTTTGTGTTTGCCATAATCATATCATTTGTTTTTTATTTTTACTTTAAAACAAAACAATTCCGCTCTCCATTACCGATTGCGAAAAATTGGTACAAAAGCAAAGCGAATGTCAGTTTTGGTGTTTTTATACTTGTTTTTGGATTAAATCAAGCTTATTTATTCCCTGGATTATACACATTTATTATTGTAGCAATTCTTGTTGCTTTAGGCATCTTTGTTATTATTGAAAATATCAAAAAGGTACGACACTACGGTCAATTTGTGGAAGAGGAGTACCGTATTAATCGATAAGCAAAAAATAAGGGATGGCCTAAATTTTCACTAGGCCATCCCTTTTGCCTGCTTAGCGCTCCAAGAGCTGGAACATCATCATTGCCTTCCCGACTAGCATTTGCTGATTAAACACTTCGAAGTCCATTTTCACAAATTTACGACTCATGTCTAAAATTCGAGGTTTTACAGTAAGTGTACTTTCCATTTGCACAGGCTTGATGAAATAAATCGTCATGTTTTCGGCAACGGCATCGCCTCGCTTACGGCGCTTTAATGCAAATGAACCAACTTCTGCTAATAAAGTAGTAAATGCTCCGTAAGAAATTGCCCCATATTGGTTTGTCATTTGAGGTGTTACTTTAAATTCTACGATTAATTCCTCATCACCAAGTACCTTCATTTCATTTTTTACTAAATCATCAATCGTTTCCCCATGTTGAGGCTGTCTTTGTGCAAGCTGAAGTGCCTTAAGCACATCCTGACGGCTTATCACACCTTGTAAAATCGTATCATCATTAACAATCGGTAACAAATCAATGCCTTCCCAAATCATACGGTGTCCCGCAGACGCAACACTCATTTTCATTGACCCAGCAATTGGATTTTTAGTCATTACCTTTTCAATAAGCTCGGTTTCTTCTCGACCAATTACGTCTTTCACAGTAATCATCCCAACAAGCTTATTATTAGCTGTCACTACTGGAAAAGCGCCATGAGTAGTTCGTTCATTCAGCTTTTGGAAATGATGAATCGTTTCATCATTTTTTAGGACAGCTGTATCTGTCATTGGGACATAAATATCCTCAATAAATAAAATATCCTTTTTGATTAATTGATCATATATTGCTCGGTTAATCATCGTCGCTACTGTAAACGTATCATAGCTTGTTGAAATGATTGGCAGATCTAATGAATCTGCAAGCTGCTTATTATCCTCCGTTGTATCAAAACCACCAGTGATTAAAACAGCCGCACCAGCTCGTAGCGCATTCTCATGGGCTTTAATACGGTTACCAACGATGAGCAAGCTTCCTGCATCTGTATAACGCATCATATCCTCTAATTGCATCGCACCAATCACAAATTTTGTCAGTGTTTTATGTAGCCCTGACTTCCCACCTAAAACCTGACCATCAACAATATTTACAATTTCAGCAAATGTTAAGCGTTCAATATTCTCTTTCTTTTTCTTTTCAATACGAATTGTTCCAACCCGTTCAATAGAGCTAACTAAACGGCGATTTTCCGCTTCCTTAATAGCACGATAAGCCGTTCCTTCACTAACTTGCATTTCTTTTGCAATTTGACGTACTGAAATTTTATCGCCCACGGGTAGTGATTCGATGTATTGTAAAATTTTCTCATGTTTTGTAGACAAAATATCACCTATTCCTCAAGCATCATTTCTGCTCTTAGTGTACCATATATTTTAGAAAAATATTTAATATAAAGTGATGAATTTGTTTAACTTTTCCCATCGTTTCAACTATGTACGTGGTGTCAATTTATATAGTACAGCAGTGTCACAGATTAGGAACAGTTTACTTTTTCACCGGCTTTTAAAATTTGAACCTCTGAATTCTGCACTAACTCCGCAAAAATTTGTGGATCCTGCTCGATTGGAGGAAATGTATTGTAATGAATTGGTACGACAATTTTCGGCTTTAAAAATGCAACTGCGCATGCAGCATCCTCTGGACCCATTGTGAAATTATCGCCAATTGGTATAAAGGCAATATCAATCGGATGGCGTTCACCAATTAATTTCATATCACTAAACAACGCTGTGTCTCCTGCATGATAGATGGTTAATCCTTCAATAAATAATAAAACTCCTGCTGGCATGCCCATATAAATAATTTCATTGCTTTCAGTTACATAAGAAGAGCCATGGAATGCTTGCGTGAATTTCACTTTTCCAAAATCAAATTCCCTAGCGCCCCCTATATGCATTGGATGCGCTTTCACTCCTTGCCAAGATATCCAATTAGCCAGCTCATTTGGTGCAATAACAAGTGCGTCTTTCTTCTTTGCAAGCTCTACCGTATCTCCAACATGATCATTATGTCCATGTGTCAATATAATAATATCTGGTGCTTCTTCCGCAACCTTTAAATCTGTTTGTCCATTCCCATTAATGAAAGGATCAATCAATATTGTTTTCCCATGAGTTTGAATTTTAACAACGGAATGTCCATGATAGCTTATCTCCATTTATAATTCCTCCTTGCATTATTGTTATGAATAGATTTATCGAAAAAATTGGTTAACTGGTAATTATTAAGACATTGATTACCATTAAACAATATGCTCTCTTTAATTTTTATTCGCTATTCAAGCGCATTTTCCCTTTTTTTGATATGCTTATAGGGAGAATAATGTTGTCTTATGTAACAAACTTAACGTTTAAGAGACAATTATTTATTCATTAGCTATTAAAAGCATCGAGGCTGATTTGAATAAAGGAGAAGACTCGCTCAAAAGTCGAAGCCTCATCAAGAAAGCTTTCAGCAGAAAAAAACTTTTAAGCAACTAGAGGAGGAAATATCTATGTCAAAGGTTGAAGAAATTCAAAACTATTTACAACAAAACCAAATTGATGCCGCTTTCGTAACAACACCAGATAATGTTTTTTACGTTTCTGGCTTTAAAAGTAACCCACATGAGCGATTACTAGGAGTGATGATTTTCAAAAACGCAGAGCCTTTTTTAATTTGTCCTCAAATGGAGATTCCAGATGCGAAGGCTGCTGGCTGGTCATATGAGGTGATTGGTCACCAAGATACAGAAAACTCCATGGAAGTTTTGGCCCAAGCTATAAAAAAACAGAATGTGGATCCATCAGCTTTTGCTATTGAAAAAGCTCATCTCAATGTAGAGCGTTTAGAAGCACTACAACAATCATTCCCAGAAGCAAATTTTGTCCGTCTTGATGAAAAAATTAATGCTATGCGTGTTATTAAAGATGAAAATGAATTAGAAAAATTACGTAAAGCTGCTGAACTAGCCGACTACGCAATTGAAGTTGGTTGTAAGGAAATAGCTGAAGGAAAAACTGAAATGGAAATTTTAACAGCTATTGAAAGTGCTATTCAAGAAAAGGGCTGTAAAATGTCCTTCGAAACAACGGTATTGAGTGGACCAAAAACAGCCTCTCCGCACGGAATACCAGGTTCTCGCAAAATTGAAAAAGGTGATATGGTATTATTTGATCTTGGCGTTAATTACGATGGTTATTGCTCTGATATTACACGTACAGTTGCCTTCGGTGAACCAAGTGAAGCGCAAAAGGAAATTTATAATACTGTACTAGCTGCCAATACAAATGCCATTGCTGCTGTAAAGCCAGGTGTCCGTGCAATGGAATTAGATAAAATTGCTCGTGACACGATTACTGATGCTGGCTTTGGTGAGTATTTCACACATCGACTAGGTCATGGCCTTGGTATTTCTGTACATGAATTCCCTTCAGTGACAGGTGCAAATGAACTGATTATGGAAGAAGGAATGGTCTTTACAATTGAACCAGGTATCTACAAATCTGATGTTACAGGCGTCCGCATTGAGGATGATGTGGTTGTCACAAAAGACGGTGTAGAAGTACTGACAAAGTTCCAAAAAGAATTAATCGTGCTTTAATTGATTACTAACTACATTTAAATCAAAAAAAGGAAGCACTATGAGTATTCTCATAGTTGCTTCCTTTTGCTATTTCAATTATTAAATTAATTCATCCACATCAACAAATGGTAGACCTTGAGAATCAGCTACTGCCTTGTAAACAAGTTGTCCATCAATCGTATTTACACCTTTTTTCAGCGCAGGATTATCCAGGCATGCTTGTTTATATCCCTTATTCGCAATTTGCAGTGCATAAGGAATTGTATTATTTGTTAAAGCAATAGTTGAAGTACGAGGAACAGCGCCTGGCATGTTTGCTACCGCATAATGCACAACACCATGTTTAACATATGTTGGGTCATCATGTGTCGTCACACGATCAGATGTTGCAAAAATTCCACCTTGATCAATAGCAATATCGACAACTACTGAGCCTGGCTGCATAGACTTAATCATTTCCTCAGAAACAAGCTTTGGAGCCTTAGCGCCAGGAATTAAAACAGCTCCGACTACTAAATCTGAGTTTTTCACTGATTCCGCAATATTATAAGGATTAGACATTAATGTTTGAACATCACGACCAAATAAATCTTCTAATTGACGTAAACGCTCTGGGCTTAAATCAATTACTGTTACATCGGCACCCATACCAACAGCTATTTTTGCCGCATTTGTTCCAGCAATACCACCACCAATAACAGTGACTTTACCGCGTGGTACACCAGATACCCCACCTAGTAAAATTCCTTTACCTGCATGGTTTCTCTCTAAGAACTGTGCACCGATTTGTGTTGCCATTTTACCTGCAACCTCACTCATTGGTGTTAATAGCGGTAAAGAGCCATTTGCTAATTGTACTGTTTCATAAGCAATACCAACGACTTTTTTATTTAAAAGAGCCTGCGTTAATTCAATCTCTGGTGCTAAATGCAAATAAGTGAATAGGATTTGACCCTCATTGAAGTAATCATATTCTGATGCAACAGGTTCCTTTACCTTCATGATCATTTCTTGTGACCATGCCTCTTTTGCTGTTTCAACAATGTGAGCACCTGCTGCCTGGTAGTCTGCATCTGTAAAGCTTGATCCTAAGCCTGCACCTGTTTCAATGAACACTTCATGACCAGCATGTGTTAATGTAACAACCCCAGCTGGTGTCATTGCTACACGATTTTCATTGTTTTTAATCTCTTTTGGAATACCAATCTTCATCTTTCCTATCCCCTTCCATTGCCTAAGAAATTAGCATCATTTTTGTTAAATACGATTTTCCGTATTGATGCACCCCTTGCACTTCCATATTACCAAACATAATTAAAAATTGCTTTAAATAAAGCGATTACAACTAAAATTAACAACATTTCCAAAATACAAAATTTTCAAATTATTTACATTGTATTTTAATAAATCACATAGTTACTATTCAAAAAAATGCAAACTCACTAACAAAATATTTCACCTAAAACGAAATGTAATATTCGTTTTTACGGGGGATGTCCATATCAGAAGTACTGTTCTTTGGACAACATTGTATGAAGAAAATTAATATTTTTGCAGTTTCACAATAAAAACCTTCACTTTTTCACATTTTTTCTTTCGGAAAGTATTTCCTTTAGAAAATCATTTGGTATAATCAGAATATATAAATCAGGGAGGTAATTCAAATGGCTAATCATTATAAAAGCATTGTAGTTGCAGTAGACGGTTCTAAGGAGGCAGAATATGCTTTCCGTAAATCAATTGACGTGGCAAAACGTAACGAAGGTGCTGTGTTAAACCTAGTAAATGTTATCGACACACGTTCATTTGCTGCAATCGAAGCTTATGATCGTTCAATTGCTGAGCGTGCTCAAGCATTCTCTGAGGAACTATTAAATGGTTACAAAAAACAAGCTGAAGATGAAGGCTTAACAAACATTAACCTTGTAATTGAATATGGCTCACCAAAAAATATCATTACAAAAGAGCTTTCTAACATCGTAGACGCAGACTTAATCATCTGTGGTGCAACTGGTCTAAATGCAGTAGAACGCTTCCTAATCGGTTCAGTATCTGAAGCAATCGTACGCTCAGCAAAATGTGACGTACTTGTTATCCGTACACCAGAAAATAATTAGTACATAAAAAGGTATCCAATTTTGGATACCTTTTTAATTATTTTTCTTCTCTCCACATTTTCACTTTTTCAAAGAACATTGCAAGGGCTTGTTTATTTTGCATATTTGGTACCTTTGCCAGCAATACCTCTTTTGGTGCCTTAAAGTCTTGCCCCTGCTTTTGCAGGATAACAATACTTTTCTCAAGTGCTCTATTGGCAAACATTGTATCGGGCAGCTGAATAATTGCCTGAATCCAAGCATGCTTCTGGATATATTTATGCAATTGCTTAGATTGCTCCGAATCAAAAAGATGAGATGGTGCAAGGAAGAATAAATAGCCCCCATCCTTTGTGTAGTTAATGGACTGCTCAATAAATAAGTGATGGGCAAAACTCATTCCTTCTGAAGGACATAATTCATAATTCAATGCCACTTCCTCGTTTGGATAGTAACCGACTGGTAAATCGCAAACAATAGCATCTACTGGATTCACTAATAAATCTTCTAACGCATCTTGACGGTATAAAGACACCGGCTGCTCAGTCAAATCTGCTGTTGCTGCAGCTAAACGAATAAGCAGTTCATCAATCTCGACACCAGTAGCTTCTATTTTTCCATCTAATAAATTCATAACTGTTAATAGTAAATTCCCTGTACCGACCGCTGGATCCAACATAGCAATTTTTTCTGTTACTAAACGATCTGTAAAAATCTGCTCTACAAAATAGCCAACTAATAGACCTAGTGTATCTGGTGTCATTTGATGATTAGGCTGAGAACCTTTTCGCATACCCTTTAAAATAGCAATTTGAATTGCTTTTCGTACATCTTCCTTTGTTGCACCTTCTTGCGAAAAATCAACTGTTCCATCCAGCCATGCCTCTAAACCATCTAGAACGCCTTCAAGCAATGTAATATCTTGTTCTTTTTCTATTTTCTCAGCATGTTCATTAAGCATACCAAATAACTTCTCAATATTTTCCATAGATAACTTCCTTTCACGCAGAAAAGAGCTGTGACAAAAACTTGTCACAGCCCCTTTGTCTAGTAATATCTTAGCCTAAAAGCAGCATTTTATGCTAGTGCTTTGACAGCTTCAATCGCCGCTTCATAATTTGGATGGTCTGTTGCCTCTGGTACATATTCCACATATGTCACTTTGTCATCTGCATCCACCACGAAAACTGCACGCGTTAGAAGGCGTAATTCTTGAATATATACCCCATATGCTTCACCAAATGAAAGGTCACGGTGGTCTGAAACTGTTTGAACAGCATCAATACCTGCAGCACCACACCATCGTTTTTGAGCAAACGGAAGATCAACAGATACTGTATAAATCACAACATTGTCTCCTAAGTTTGCTGCTTCCTCGTTAAAACGACGTGTTTGGGCATCACACACACCAGTATCTAATGATGGTACAACACTAAATAAACGAATTTTCCCCTCTGAATCTTTTAATGTAACAGGTGATAGGTCGTTCGCTAATACTGTGAAATTTGGTGCTTGATCGCCAACCTTTACTTCGTTACCTACAAGTGTTACTGGACCATTTTTAAATGTTACTTGTGCCATATAAACGCCTCCTAATCTTCATATGTACTTAATATTACTAAATGAAGGGAATTGTTTGCAACTAAGACAACTCCGTAATTCAATTTCAGGCATCACATAAAAGAGCTGTCTCATTTTCTTGAGACAGCTCAAATTACTATTCCTCTTTTTTTTCTTCCAAAATGTCTATATCTTTTTCTATGAGTGGTTCAGTTGGAAGACTATCCTCTTTGATTGGAAGTGATGGTTGTGTTAGTACCTTTTCAATAAACGTATTTTCATGCACAACGGTTGTATCTGCAAAGAAATCATGCAAACCTTTATTGTCAGGTAAAATAACTACAAGAATATATAGCGGCATAAAAATATTACAAATAATCCGCCCAATCCAATCACGAAATATCACATCAGACCAAGTGAGATTATCATGCTTTAATGAAACCACACGCAATCCAAATACCATTTTTCCTAATGTTTGCCCAAAAAACTTAGTCATCAGGACAAAATAACTATAGTAGAGAATAACAGTAATTATTGAAATCGGTGCATACCATACTGTGTCAGATAAAGACCAATCCATTAGATAAAAAATAGGGTTAACAAAAATACCACCAACTGCTGTTATAATAAATCCATCTAATAAAAATGCCCAAAAACGTATCCAAAATCCTGCTGTTTTTTTAGCATAGTTTTTATTCGTGATCGTTTCTTCTGGATCAATTAGTAGCGTATTGCTGAGAGAGGGTGAACCTTGCATAACAATTTCATGGTTTGTCATTGTACTCCCTCCTTAGTATTCGCCGTATAAGTACATCATTTTCGGTGCTTTATAATCTGTCATAATTTTCATCAGCATTTTTTCCTCAGTAGATGGACCAAACACAGATCCAATCTTCATTCCGACATATGATTGCCAGCCACCCATTTCATATGAATACTCAAATAGTTCAGCATCTTGTAAACCAAAGTCTTCACGTAATGCAGTAATCGTTGCTTCCTCATCACCAATTTCATCGATTAAGCCGGATTCAAGTGCCTTTGTACCACTAAGTATTCGACCGTCAGCAACTTTTTTAACATCTTTCTCAGACATATTACGTCCTTTTTCAACAATATTAACAAATTCCTCATACGTTTCATTAATCATATCCTGCATCATGGTACGCTCTTCTGTTGTTACTTCACGCATAGGACTTAGCATGTCCTTATGCTCACCAGATTTAAATGTTTCATATTTAATACCAACTTTTTCTGCCAAAGCCTGATAATTGATTGATTGCATAATAACACCTATTGAACCCGTTATTGTATCGCGCTGTGCAAATATCTTATCGGCTGGTGCTGAAATGTAATAACCTCCTGAGGCAGCCATAGAATCCATAGAAACATAAATTGGAATTTGTCGCTCTTCTTTAATTTTTAAAAGTTTTTTATAAATTTCTGCAGATTCCTTAACACCACCACCTGGTGAATTAACACTTAAAACAACACCTTGTATTGAATCATCATTTAAAATATTATCTAATTGGTCTAAAAAGAATTGATGATCATATGCTACTGGTTGCCATAACGAACTTGAACCAATATCTTGTATCGCCCCATCAACCTTTAAATAGGCTATCCGCTTATTTATACTACCGTTTTCAATAACTGTCTCCATTACTGATAAATTATCACTAGCCATTAAGCTATCAAAATTACCAAAGAAATCTGATTTAAATATCGCAAATACAGTGTTTATACCTAAAGAAAATACAAGTAATACACCTGCAATAATTAAAGCAGTCCATCTTTTTACATTCATGTCTTTCCGCCTCCTCTACACGTTATACGAATAACTTTCTAATATGTTTCATTTTTTTGCAATCTTTGCAAAAGGTTATGCTCATTAACATTACCGAATATCATAAAAAAAATCAAAGCTCGATAAAAAAACATGAACTTTGATTTTCGACATTATTTCCTAGGAAATTATTATGTGAATTATTGCTTTTGACAAAAACCTCAACAAAATGTCAACCTGTAACTATTTAATGGCACATTTATTTTTTTCTTGTTGACGCAGCTCAATACGACGGATTTTGCCAGATGATGTCTTTGGCAATTCAGTTACAAATTCAATAGCACGAGGATATTTATATGGAGCTGTTAAAGATTTTACATGATTTTGAAGTTGCTTGATAAGACTAGCATTTCCTATCTCTCCATCATTAAGCACCACAAATGCCTTCACAATATTTCCTCGAACCTCATCAGGACTTGCTACAACTGCCGCTTCTTTTACTGCTGCATGTTTCATCAAAGCGTCTTCTACTTCAAATGGTCCTATTGTATAGCCAGATGAAATAATAACATCGTCTCCTCGTCCCTCAAACCAAAAATAACCATCTATATCTTTATATGCTCGATCACCAGTGATATACCAATCACCTCTAAATTGTAAGCTAGTGCGTTCAGGATCATGTAAATATTTTTTAAATAATGCAGGTGTCTCACGATGTACAGCAATGTCACCTACTTCTCCTACTGAAACAGGATTTCCTAAATCATTGATAATATCTATTGTATTTCCTGGAGTTGGTTTACCCATTGAGCCGATTCTAGCCTCCATACCTACCATTGTTCCGACTAATAATGTATTTTCAGTTTGCCCATAACCATCTCTAACCTGTAAACGGAAAACATTCGAAAATACTTTTATTACATCACTATTTAGAGGTTCTCCTGCTGAAACAGCCTGACGAACACTCTCTAAATTAAAATCTTGTAAGTTTTCTAATGCAGCCATAAATCGATATTCAGTTGGTGTACAGCACAGGATATTAATATTGAATTTCTCAAGAAGTGTAAGATATGTTGCCGCATCAAATTTACCTTTGTACACAAATGCGGTTGCACCACTTCCCAATGTTGCGAGGAACGGACTCCAAATCCATTTTTGCCAGCCTGGAGCTGCTGTAGCCCAAACAATGTCATCTTCCTGTACGCCTAACCAATTCGGCGCTGTTGTTCGTAAATGAGCATATCCCCAGCTATGTGTATGTACTGCTGCCTTAGGATTGCCTGTTGTACCACTTGTATAAGCTAAAAATGCATTATCTGTACTTTTCGTTGGCGTAGAACTTATGTAGTTTGTTGGTTGATTTTGCATTTTTTGTAGTAATGACTGCCAAGGTTCATGTGCTACTCCTATTACGAATTGCTGCAAGCCCTGTAAGTTTTTCACGTTATCAAATTGCTCAATATATGGCTGATAAGCAACTATACCCTTTGCATTAGCATGGTGTATGCGATATTCTATATCCTTCGTTCTTAGCATTTCGGAACTAGGAATAATCGTTAAACCGATTTTTAATGCAGCAATATAGACAATATAGGCTTCTACAGATCTAGGCACCATTACAATTAATACATCACCTTTTGTTAAACCTTGGTTTGTAAAAACATGTGCAGCCTGATTTGCCTTTGCAAGTAGATGTGCGTATGTAATAAATTTAACATCATTATTTTCATCATAAATAATTAGTGCATTCTTGGTTGCATCCTGTGCATATTTTTCAATTTCCTCTGTAATATTGTACCATTCAGGTGCAATTAAATCTTGTCTTTTCATGGCAAATGCCTCCCTTTTGCTATGACTCATTATAAAACTCCATTTTTATCATTTTCAATGGTTCGCACTCTATTTTAGAAAAGTCATGACAACTATCATACTCTGTTATATGGCATCAGTCACGTTCATTGTCAAAACTAGCTATTGAACAGGAAAGAAAAATATGGTACATTTTGGTCAACTAAAAGCATAATTGCAGGGGGACTCATTTGGAGTTGAGAAGGTAAAACCTGACCCTTTGAACCTGTTAGTTAATACTGACGTAGGGAGCAATTCACATCTAATTCACTGATGAAAGGCTCTTTTGCGTGTATTTATTACACAAAAAGGAGCCTTTTTTGCATGCTTACGTCCATCCAATAAAGGAGGACTTAGAATGATTTTTCAAACTATCCGCAAAAAAAATCCACTAATTCATTGTATTACAAATTATGTGGTGGCAAATTTTCAAGCAAACGGCCTATTAGCAATTGGTGCCTCGCCAGTTATGGCTGATGCCAGTGACGAGGTTGAGGAGATGGTTGCAATTGCCTCAAGCTTATTGATTAATATTGGTACACTTAATGACAAAAAGAAAGAATCCATGTTACTTGCTGGGAAAAAGGCCAATGCACTTGGCATACCTGTAGTATTAGATCCTGTTGGCGCTGGAGCTACAACCTACCGAAAACAAACTGTACAACATCTGTTAAATGAGATCGAATTTGCAGTAATTCGCTGCAATATTGGAGAACTTGCCGCAATTGCCAATGTAGAATGGCAGCAAAAGGGTGTAGATAGTGGCGCAGGTTCAATATCTTTAGAAGATGAAGCGAAGAGAATTGCTCAGCTTTATCATTGTATAGTGATTGTCACAGGTGAAAAGGATTTAATAACTGATGGAAATCAACTGCAATGGATTACAGGTGGGAATTCTCATATGACAGAGGTCACTGGAACTGGCTGCTTATTAAGTGCCATTTGTTGTGCTGCTTACGTAACTGGTCATCAGCCTTATCACCAATTAATAGAAGTACTAAGATTTTATAAAAAAATTGCTGAACAAGCAGGTTCTACTACACAATACATTGGTGATTTTCAAATTGCTGTATTAAATGAACTCTATCGTCTTTCAAAGGCTGGTGAAGAATAATGCAGGTTGTAATGACTATTGCTGGATCTGATAGTGGCGGCGGTGCAGGTATACAGGCTGATCTAAAAACCTTTCAGGAATTAAAGGTGTTTGGAACTTCTGTCATTACAGCATTGACTGCCCAAAATACCCTTGGTGTATCTAATGTCATGCCCATTGAGGCAAACTTCGTTAAGCAACAACTACAGGCACTATTGGAGGATTTCTCAATTAGTGCAATGAAAACAGGCATGCTATTTTCCTCTGACATCATTCAAACTATTTCACAAATGATGGCTAATACTAAAGTTCCGCTTATTGTAGATCCTGTGATGATCGCGAAGGGCGGAGAAAGCTTATTACAACAAGACGCAATTGATGCCATCATGAATCTTTTACTGCCAATTGCAACCATTGTAACTCCGAATATCCCAGAGGCAGAAAGGCTTACTAGTAGAGAAATTAAAACTTTAGCTGATATTAAAGAAGCAGCCTATCTCTTATTACAAACAGGAGTACGATGTGTCATTATAAAAGGAGGGCATCTAGCAGATAAGGATTTCGCCATTGATTATATATTTTTTCACGATGGACAGTCTTTTTCTATGCAAACTCCTCGTATTTCTACAAAAAATACACATGGTACTGGCTGTACGTTTTCAGCAGCCTTAACTGCTTTTTTGGGCGGTGGTCTTCCTATAAAAGAAGCGATTATAGAAGCAAAAAAATTTATTCAATTAGCAATAACATATGATTTAGCTCTGGGTAAAGGGCATGGACCGACAAATCATTTTGCCTATCAAAACTATAAGGAGTCCTGTGAGGTGACTATTCATGAATCGTGAAGATTTACAGCTATATTTTATAATGGGCACAGGAAATGTAGTACATCAGGAGCCACTACACGTTCTTGAAAAAGCTTTACAGCATGGAATTACCATGTTTCAGCTACGAGAAAAAGGGCCTCGAGCCTTAACTGGACAAGAATATGAAAATTTTGCCCGTCATTGTCAAAAGCTTTGCCAGCGGTATAAAGTGCCGTTTATTATCAACGATGATGTAGAGCTTGCAGTAAAACTTACAGCAGATGGAATCCATATTGGTCAAGAGGATTTCCCTGTATCTAAAATTCGTGAAAAAATTGGAAAGATGATACTAGGTGTTTCAGTTCATTCTCAAGCTGAATTGCAAACTGCGCTACAATATGGGGCAGATTATGTAGGAATTGGTCCGATTTTTGCGACCACTTCTAAAAGTGATGCAAATCCACCAAGTGGAACAAAGTTTTTACAGTACGTCCGCATTGAAAATCCTGAGCTCCCCATTGTTGCAATCGGAGGCATAAATTGTTCAAATGGACAATCAGTTGTTAACGCTGGTGCCGATGGTATCGCCGTTATTTCTGCGATTTGTGAAAGTGAGGATATTTCCAATACCGTAGCAATATTCAAATCATTTTTTATTGAGGATAAAAAGATCTAAATGTAAACAAACTAAAACCAGTGCCTTTTACGGTCACTGGTTTTAAGTTTAATAATTACTTAATCAGCAATTATTGATTGTTGTTTGGCATACCTTTTAATTGAGATTCTGCCATTTGTACAAGACGTTTAGTGATTTCACCACCAACGGAACCGTTAGCACGAGCTGAAGCGTCAGCTCCTAATTGAACACCAAATTCTTGTGCAATTTCGTATTTCATTTGATCTAGAGCTTGTTGTACACCAGGTACTGCAAGCTGGTTTGAACTGCGGTTGTTGTTTGAAGTCATGTCTCTCACCTCCTTGTGAATATAGAATGTGCGATATTAGATTTTTAATACAAAATTTTTAGAGGTAAATTGTACCTCTAAAGGAAATAGAGGAAAAACTAAAAAAAGCCACCTCAAAATATGCTTTTGAGGCGACTTACAATCAATTACGTTCCAGCATCATTGCCTTCGGATTTCTTCAAGCTCGCTAAGCGCCTCTTCAAAATCCGTGACATCCGCTAGGGCTTTATCTTGATTCAGCGAATATTGAATCAAGATAAATTTCTTCTACTTATAAAAGGTCTGCAAATTTATCAGCTTCTTGTTCTTTTTTCGGGAAAATATAGACCTCCCGATTTTTCACAGCACGTTCAATTAATTCATCAAAATCCGAGAAGCTTTCATAATGCTCAACCTTCTCAAGCTTTGGTTTTGTTTTTGGACTTGCAGGTGTAAAAATGGTGCAGCAATCTTCAAACGGCTGTATAGATGTTTCATATGTGCCAATTTTCTCAGCAATATTGATAATTTCTAATTTGTCAGTTGAGATTAAGGGACGTAAAATTGGTGTATTGGTTACTGCATTTATTGCTGTTAGACTTTCAAGTGTTTGACTCGCAACTTGTCCAAGACTTTCACCTGTCACAATAGCCAGTGCATTTATTTCCTCTCGTACCTTATCAGCAACTTTTAACATCATACGACGAGTAGTTGTCATTGATACATTAGAAGGTACCTTTTCTTTAATCAATACTTGAATTTCAGTAAACGGAATGACATGTAAACGAATACTTGCGCCAAACTTCGTTAATTCATTTGCTAGTACCTTAATCTTTTCCAATGAATTTTGGCTTGTATATGGTGGGCTAAAGAAATGTATCGCCTCTAAGCGTACACCACGCTTCATCATTAAATAGCCAGCGACTGGACTGTCTATTCCTCCAGAAAGCATTAAAAGCGATTTCCCATTAGAACCTACCGGCATTCCTCCTGCACCAGGAATCACTTGTGCCATCATATAAGTTGCATCATGACGTACTTCTACACGAAGCTCAATATCAGGTTTCTTTACTTTTACCGATAGATTTTTGTAATTTGGTAAAACATAGCCGCCAATTTCACGTTGAATAGCATGTGATTCTAATGGAAATGTCTTATCAGTGCGCTTCACTTCTACTTTAAAGGTAAGTTGCTCATGTTTAAATGTATCCATAATTGTAATGGCTAGCTTTTTCATGGCTTCAATATCTTTATCACATGCTGCCACTGGGCTGAAAGATTGTATGCCGAAAATTTTAGGTAACCCTTCTAATAAAACATTCATTTGAGTTTCATTTTGTATAGCAATAAACATACGATCACGCTCTGTACGAATGTGTAAATGCCCTAAATCAGCAAACGCATGACGAATATTTTCTCGCAGACGACGGATAAAATCCATTTTATTACGCCCTTTTGTTGAAAGCTCGCCATAACGAATTAAAATTTCTTTCCAAATCATTGTGTATGTTCTCCTTTAAGTTCCATCATTACTTCTTTTAATACATGTTTAAATTTTGTAATATCCTCATCCATTACATAGGCGCCAAAGCTTATACGGATAACACCCTTTTTAAAATGCTCATCAAGTTTTAGGGCTTCTACCACATGGCTTGTTTTTGTTTGCTTTGATGAACAAGCGCTTGATGTAGAAACGATTACCTGACGTTTTTGCATTGCATTAATAATAACCTCACCTTTTAAATCACGAATGCTAAAGGATAAAATATGTGCTGCTCCCTGAGGCGTCGATAAAATATGCACGGCATCACCATATTCACGTAATTGCAGACATATTTCATCCTGCCACTTACGATATTTTTTTTCCTGATTAGCCATAGACTCCACTGCAATACGAGCAGCTTTAGATAAAGCGACAGCCTGCGGAACGGCCACAGTTCCACTTCGTAATCCATATTCCTGACCACCGCCAAGTGCATATGGCTGCCACTTTAATTGCGTCCGAAATGCTAGCACGCCTGAGCCCTTAAATCCATGAATTTTATGCCCGGAAATGGAAATGCAATCGGGTCCATCCTCATGATTAAATGCTAAAGGTATTTTCCCGAAACTTTGAACGGCATCCACATGAAAAGCCGCTCTGCTCATTTCATGAATAATTTTTGCCGCTTCAAATATGGGCTGAATTGCGCCCATTTCATTATTGACGTGCATTATGCTTACTAAAATAGTATCCTTACGTACCTTTGCTCGAAGCTCATCTAATGAAATCACTCCATGATGATCCACTGCCAGATATTCCACTTCAAAGCCCTCTTTTTCAAGTTGCTTAACGGACTCTAGAACAGAGGGATGTTCAATTTCAGTCGTTATTATATGCTTTCCTTTATGTGTATTGCTACGTGCTAAACCAAAAATTGCTGTATTATTGGATTCAGTACCACCTGATGTAAATAGCACATTTTTTGCTTCTATCTGCAAAATATCTGCTACTTGCTCACGTGCACGCATTAATAAGTCGTTCGCTTCAACACCCATTGCATGTATGGAAGCGGGATTGGCATAATACTGCTCATTCACTACCATAAATGCTTGCATGACCTCTTTTAAAGGCTTTGTGGTTGCACTATTGTCTAAATAAATTGTATTTACTTCCATTAATTTTCACACACTTTCAAAACGTTGATTTAACGGTATTTATCATAACGCAATCTTGAACAATTGACTACTAACTTTAACAATTATTCTAATTTAGTCGTTTATTTGTTTGGCTTTTTACCTCTTATTGAACTTCCTCTAATTCATTTAGCCGCTGTTTTTGTCCGTATATTGCTTATTCAATATAATAAGGCTGCCTAAAAGTTAATTTTTAGACAGCCTATAGCCTTTATTCATTTCATATAATTATTTTGATATAGTTTGCTCAGTAACCATTGTTTGAATTCGTTTTAAAGCTCCAGGCTCCATCTCTTCGACCGCAGTTCCGGCTTCTTCCAACGCCTTGGAGTATCGGAATTGATGGAAAGCTACTTCCGCCTCTTTTAAACGAGCATTTAATTTAGGATTTGTTGCACGATGGCGATTACCATACTGAATAATTCGTTCTATCAGCATGACATTTTCAATCAATTCGTGTGCCTTTGCTTTTACATCCTCCACACAAAGGGTTGCAGCAGTTAAATTATTATGTACTGTTCCCATATTAAGAGGCACTTCTTGTAAGCTTTGCATCACTACATAAATATGCTCTGCAGCCTCATCTAAACGCGCATCCATCTCATCTGGTATACCCGGAATATTGGCCTTATTTAAAAGTCGATCCGTCTCTTGCAATGCTTTCTTTAGGCTTTCTACTTGCGTACGTGCCTTATTCTCATCAATACGAAGTTTTTTCATCGTATTTGATAAATGCCCTTGTTCCTCGTGAATACGTTCAAGCTCGTCGCTAATTTCAATTAACTCCTCCTGCAAGCTTGAGTAAGCAGACTTTTCCTCTGTCACACGCATTGCCAATAAATCATAACGTCGCTGCAATGCCTCTAATTGCTTTAAAGCTGTTTTAGGAATTTCTGCATCTTTTTCATTTAAATGATAGCTTTGTTGCACATAAGTCGCTTCATCACTAACCAATCTTGTAGAAGTTATAACATTGGTAATTGAACTTAGTAAACGATCACAATTTTGGTCAACGTAGTTTTTAGCTATAACCTCTTTTTCAAGCAAATCATAATATTTATCAATTTCTTCATTTATTTCAGCAACACGTGGCTTCACAACTGTCAAGTTAAGATCTGCCAGCTCATTTTTTAATGTTTTAAATTCTTCATCGAACTTATTCAACGTCTCTGCTAGCTCTAAATGCTGTAAATAATAGGACTGGTCCTCCATTTCGCGCTGACCACTACGCAATTCCTGTACAGCTCCAGGTAGCTTGACTTGCAGCTCTGTTAAAATTGTTGGTACATCATTGATATAGTCGAATGTTTGTTGTGATTCATGGTTTAGGCTGATTACAATCTCTCTTGCCTGCAAATAATTCCCTTCGCTTGTGAGCACATCAAATTCTTCAAACTTTTGAACAAATGTCTCCAGTCTTTTTTCTAATGCTGGTAAAGCTACACCAAATGAATGTTGATGGGCTAACAAGGTTTTTCGAGCCGAGCGATAATATTCTTTTAATTGTTCAATTTCTATACGATTTTTTTCTTCGCTGCCAATTAATTCATTTAATTCTTCTAAAATTTTATCTTTATCCTGTTCACACTTTTGAATATAATCTTCTATCTCACGTTCAATGAAGGTTGCTTTTTTAAAGCGCAGTCTGTTAATTTGGTCCTCTGCATCAAATAACAGCGAATCAATTTTTGTCATATGTACATCGATGACTTCATCCCAACTATTACGCCATCGTTCAAACATCTCTTCTGTTTCACCGTTCATGTTTAAAGATTTAACCTTCGAAATTTCTTCATTTATGGGATTGTTTTGTATTTGTAATTTTTCATTTTCAAGCTTTGCAATAATTGTTGTATGTTTTCGTCGCATCATAAATCCCACTATAGCTAAAATTAATAGTAGGATAACCGGAATGATGATATACTCCATCGTAAGCCTCCTATTCTACAATAAACGAATTGGCTATTTGTATTTATTATATACTATGTTTTCGCCTTTTGTACTAAAATTTAAGCGTTTTTCGGAAAAGTGTATGACAACGCTCAGGTATAATTGCGTCTGGATTTTTTCGAACTCGTTCGAAAAGCTCCTCTTCAAAATCCGTGACATCCGTCAGGGCTTCATCTTGGTAGATTTTAAAAGCAAAGGAAGTGGTAATTTTATGAAACGCGATGGACATATTCATAGTCCTTATTGTCCACATGGTACTACTGATACATTTAAGCAATATATTGAAAAAGCAATTGCTAATTGCTTCACTGATATTACGTTTACAGAGCATGCACCTTTACCATCTAGTTTTATTGACCCTACGCCAGAGCAAGATAGTGGTATGAATCCAGAATTGCTAATGTCTTATTTCGAAGATTTACAGAGCCTTCAACAGCAATATGCACGAGACATTCGTCTTCATATTGGATTAGAGGTTGACTATATTCAGGGCTTTGAACAAGAAACACGTGAATTTTTAGATACATATGGACACTATTTAAATGACTCTATTTTATCAGTCCACTTTTTATCATGGCAAAATACCTTTGAATGTATCGACTATTCTCCAGAAAGCTTTATCAATTTTTCTAAAAAAGTGGGCTCTGTTGAACAGGTTTATCATTTATATTATGATACAGTTCTACAATCCATTAAAGCAGATTTAGGAAAGTATAAACCTAAGCGTATTGGACATCCCTCACTTGTTCACAAGTTCCAACTAGCACATAAAGTGAAAGTTGATGATTCTGCGAGGATTCGAGAAGTTTTAGATTGTATGAAGCAAGATGGTTATGCGCTAGATGTCAATAGTGCTGGTTTAAGTAAAACACATTGTCAGGAACCTTATCCACCATTTGCCTTTATTGATTATAGTAAATCTATAGGATTGCCTGCTGTTTTTGGTTCAGATGCGCACAGTGCCAATGATTTACATCAACACTACCATGTTATATTTCCAAAATAAATTACTTTTAAACGAGGTGCTATTATGTTTACAAAAATTCATTATGACGGACCCATCGTAGAACAATATCATTCATTGACTAAACAATTGGATGCCCTACTTACAGGAGAATCAGATCGCATTGCAAATTTAAGCAACGCCTCCGCACTATTAAATCAATTTTTAACAAACATTAACTGGGTTGGCTTTTATATCTTACATGGAGAAGAGTTAGTGTTAGGTCCATTCCAAGGCTTACCTGCCTGCGTTAGAATCCCAACTGGTCGTGGTGTTTGCGGAACGGCTGTAGCTCAAAAAGAAACAATCGTTGTGAAAGATGTACACCAATTCCCAGGACATATTGCCTGTGATGCTGCATCACAATCAGAAATCGTTATCCCTTTGATAAAAAACGGTGAGGTGATAGGTGTTCTTGACATCGACAGTCCAGTTGTTAATCGATTTTCTCAAGAAGATCAAGACGGATTGGAGCTATTCGTAAATACGCTACTATTACATTTATAAAAAAATCAATTACTCCCCAGCATAATTGCGTCTAGATCTGCTGAAATCAAGATAAAAATTGCCCTGAAATGGTTTAACAATTGTCATTTCAGGGCAATTCATTTATATAGAGGTTTTTATAGATTCGCGGTCATGAATACAGAAGCGATTCTTGCCATTGTTTTTTGCTTGATATAATGCTGTATCAGCATGTAAAAATACAGATTGAAACGCTGGGCGATACTGTTCATCCCAAGTAATAAGACCTGCTGAAATGGTCACTTGCGGATCTGTTGCTTTTGGAATGTCTGCAACGATTGTTGCTGTCAATTCTATGGCTTCTTTTTCATTAATATCTGGCACGTATACAGACATTTCTTCTCCACCCCAGCGTGCACAAATACCTCGAGTACCAATCGTTTCTTTTAATTGTACGGCAATTTGTATAAGGATCTTATCACCAATTTGATGACCATACGTATCATTAACACGTTTGAAATTATCAATATCAATAAGCAAGAACATTCCTGATTTATCGTTCATAAGTGATTTTTCAACATACTGATCTAAATAACTTCTTGCATATAATTTTGTCAGATGATCCAAATCTACCATTTCCTGAAGTTGGTTTCGTAAAATTGAGTTTGCAATTGCTAAAGACGAGTGATGAATTAAGGATTGCATTAATTTAAAGCTGTCAAATGAAAAGAAATAAGGCTCTTTGTGCAACACAATACTAAAGCCATTTATTTTTTCCTCCATTAAAATTGGGATTGCCATAATTGAGCGATATTCAATTTGATTAGGGGTTAATCTGCTAAAATCAGCAATAAATAATGGATCATTGGTATGCTCAAAATGTTGTTCAACATGTTTTATATAGATTTGACCCTCTTGTGAATTAAATAATGCTGTACTAGCACCGGTCACTTCAAAGGTGTCATTATTTTTAAATGCAAAACAGACTTCCATTGGCTGAAAAGATTTCATTAATTGTTTTTGTAGGAAAAGTAACATTTCATGAATGTCAATCCTCATATTTAATCGATGTGATGTTTCATTGATGAGTTGTAAGTCACTTACGAGGCGGTGCGATTGATGATATAATTTTGCATTTTCGAGTGCATTTCCCGATGCTTGTGCTAGCATACGCACAAAATCCTTTTCAGTCGTTGAAAAAAGATACGTTGTAGGTGCACTTACTTGTAATATGCCGTAAATTGCCTGTCTCCCTTTTATAGGAGCATTCAATAATCGACAATTCAAATCGCCTGCAAGTTCCGTTGTCAGTTCTCCTGACACAAAAGCCTCAATCGTTGCTGGTCTTTCAGATAAATAATCAAAAAGTTTAATCTCTATAGTCGTATGTCGGTCTTGATCATTCGATAAAATGAGCTCTACATTAAATTCCGGGAAATTATCCTTAATATTCTTCAAGACATTTTCCAAAATTAAATCAATATCCATCGTAGAATGGAATAAATCGGTCATATTATACAATTTTCTATACTGATCTTCATTCACTTTTACTTCTAGATTTTCTCTAATCATTTGTAAAACCTTCGTAAGCGTTTCCACACATTCTTCCCCGTAATCCGAGGTCATAAAGTCCGTCCAAGCATCTGATGCCTCCACGAGTAACACCCCGATTGGATTTTTGCCATCTGCTTGAAAAAGCACCATATCTGTCATCATCGTATAGGCTTCTTTTTCTTTTAATATATAAGGAATTTTCACCACTTTTTGTTGATAAAAGCCAGCTTCAATCATTAACCATGACACAGCATTTAGTTTCGTTTCAATCGTCAAAGCAGCCATTTCTTCGACAGGTATTAAGGAGTTCCCCTCGAAACTGAGAAAAGCAGCATTAGCAATTTTCAAGTGCTTCTTTAGACACTGTTTTAATGAATAAAAATACTCATTAAAACCGGCTTGTTCTTCCTTCGAACTCACCCAAAAGCTCAAAACATCTGATTTTATATATTTTAGCGTTTGTAAATGGTCTGTCATGAAATCACCTTTTCTATATAACGTCCAAATCAATTACTATTAACTTATAATATATTATACATAATTTGTGTCATTTTGACTATGTAATTCTGTTTTACTTTTACATTTTACATTTCTCACCGTATCTTTAACTATTTCGAGATAGTGTAAAATGTATAGAGAGGAATTTTCTACTATAGACCATTTCTAAAAATTGTTCGTCTAATATTTGACGTCGATGCAATAAGCAGTTACAATGTATGTTGTGTAAAATAAACGCAGCAGTGGTATAAGCTTATACCTGTATTTTATTCCTCTATTGAGTGTCAAATAACTTCTTAGTTCAAATAACAACAAATAGATGGTGTATTGTGTAACCTAACGGCTGCATAGGCGAAAATACATGAAAATAAAATGCATATAAGAATGGGTACTACTGGTTTTTGTTTTACAACAAAAAAACCAAATTTAAAGGAGGAGACAACAATATGTCTCGTTATACAGGTCCATCTTGGAAATTATCACGTCGTCTTGGTATCTCACTAAGCGGTACAGGTAAAGAAATCGAAAAACGCCCTTACGCACCAGGCCAACACGGTCCTAACCAACGTAAAAAATTATCTGAATACGGTTTACAACTTCAAGAGAAGCAAAAACTTCGTCACATGTACGGCATGAACGAACGTCAATTCCGTACTCTATTTGACCGCGCTGGTAAAATGAAAGGTGTACACGGTGAAAACTTCATGGTTCTTCTTGAAACTCGCCTTGATAACCTTGTTTACCGTTTAGGTCTATCTCGCACTCGTCGTGGTGCACGTCAATTAGTTAACCACGGTCATATCTTAGTAGATGGCAAACGTGTAGATATCCCATCATACAGCGTGAAACCAGGTCAATCGATTTCTCTTCGTGAAAAATCTCAAAACCTTGCTGTAGTAACAGAAGCAATCGAAGTAAACAACTTCGTGCCAGATTACTTATCATTTGATGCAGACAAAAAAGAAGGTACATTCACTCGCCTTCCAGAACGTTCTGAATTATCAGCTGAAATCAACGAAGCATTCATCGTAGAGTTCTACTCTCGTTAATTAAATTGCTCTGCAAAGAGTAGTTTAAAAAACCCTAGAAAGCCTTTTATAACAAGGTTCTCTAGGGTTTTTTCTTTTATCGTACCTTGCATTAAAACGCATTAAAATTCTTTTCGCTAGGGTTTGATTAGGGTTGAACCCTAACTATAAAAATAAGCTTGGCGGCGCTTGTATAGAAATGTGTGAGTTATTTAGATTGAGGCTAATGCTTCAATCTTTTTTATTTGTCCTTTAGGGAGACAAGACCAAATTGAGCTGGATCCAAATTTGGATTTTGTTCCAATATAAAAGTCCTCCGCAATAAGCTGCGGAAGGCAAATTCTCAAGCGTTTGGGATTTTAGACCACAAAAGTGTAACTCTTCTATAGCATTGATAAGTGTCTTCTATGAAATAGTTGCCCACACTTTTGCGGTCATCTCTAATTTTCATTTGAGGTCGGCGCAAATTTGCGCTCACCCCCTACTTACTCATTTGAGGACTGGGGTAAATTCCCCTCACTTAAATTATTAACCTCACTGTAATATTCTTTTTGTACTAATCACTAAATCTAAAGACAAATAATGATAGGCTGAATTTTCAGCTCATCTAAATTTCCGATAATCATACGAAGACACCCACACTAATTATTGTGGATGCCCTCGCCATCTATTTAACAATATGCAAATGCTGTTTCTTGTTAAGCTTCAACTTGATAGGCTTACCATGCCTTACATACATAACCTCATCTTTGCCGTTTCTGAACGTATTCTCGGTCTTAATGCCCTGTTGAGCCATAAACTCTTCCATTAAGTCTAAATGACCGTCAAAACGCCTCATAGCACTCATGGCTATCACACCTTGTACAGCAAAATCTGATATATCATCATTCATATATTCCATGATTAGTTTCAGGATGTTTTCACCTATCTTTTCATGTGGCTCTAGCCCTAATTCGTTGATGGCTTCCAGTGTCGAATAGTAGTCTTTCATTTCATATTTAGCACCGTTAAATATCTTCTCAATTGGGAATAGATTCATAAACTCATGCAGCGTTAAGAGACTCATGATGCCCTGTAAGCCTGATATAAACTCAAAACAAGTATTAGCTTCATCTGCAGTAATTATTTTCGGGTATGTGCCAACTGCTTTCACCCCATAGTACACAATCTTTGGAATGTGCTTTGATTGGTCAGCCCCTTCCTCTGTCGGACATGCTTTTAATGAACGAATGTAGGCTTTTATATAAATTCTATGTTTATTCATTTCTTCTATTGATTGTGTTTCTGGTGCGTATTGCATGCTTCATCACTCCTGTTTGTATGATTAAAAGTAATAAGTAGCCACAATAATAGTTGAAGCTGCTCGTTGTTTTTGATATAGTCAATTTGCGATATTTTTACTAGTCACTGTTCCAGCAGTGGCTTTTTTGTTTTCCTCGCTTTTATCCACAACTTTCGCTACCGTTTCAGTAATATACGTTAACACTTCCTCAAAGCTTTCAGGTTCTCTACCAAATTCTTTAGTGAATGTTTTTATGTTGCCTTCCATGGCAACAGCGTTCCAACCTTCCTTACTGTTGATATCAAGTTTAGTATCTTCCACAGCGGATTGCTCTGATTCACTTTTAATTACCGTCTCATATAATTCTTGTGCATGAATGTTAAGGGTATTGACTTCTTCTGCAATATTTTTGAATAACGGATAAAACGCCATATTAATCAAACGTACAGTATCTTGAATTTCTAGAATGGATAAGCATGCCATGCCATGATCCTCATGCCAACGTTTTTCAGTGATTTCATCAATTCTATTCATCAAATTAGCTACCGCCTGTTGTACAGCTCGTAAATCAATCATTTGTACAAATAAGCTATCTACATTGCTGCTGTATTCATATGTGACTGTTCTTAATGTTTCTTGCATTCCGATTCCCTTCTTTCAATCATTATTTGTTTGCTACTGCATGTAATAGTAATTGTTTATTGTGGTCTGACATGACACACCATTCTTTAGCTGTTACTTTCATGTGTCCTCACTTCCTTCATATTAAAATACGATTGTTGGTCCATCTCATTCAGTTAGCCAGTTATAGAAACGCACTGGATACTCATTTACATGCTTTTGAACTAACTTTGGTGTATGTCTATCTCTACGTTGTAATGCCTTCTTATGAGCCCCTATGAATATGGCTCATATTGTTTTAGTGACCGTCAGCACACCATCTTTAATATCATTGACCATCTTAAAAATGATGTTTTTTGCCTTTATGAATTCTTGAATGCTGCTTACATTAGATGCTAGTACCACTTTATGCAGATCATCCTTAAAGTTATCCGGAAGAGGTAACGAATACATAAAGTCATATAACATCACTTGATAATCATTCATAAATTCTTTGCATGCTTCCCTATCAGCATGAACCTGATTGTAGACTTCTTGTAATGGAACAACCTCAAAAGGTTCATAATGGCTTTCACATGATTCAGATTGAACAGGTAAAATAATATAGATGTTTGCGCCTCTACCTCCCTTTTCCTTAGTAGTTGTTTGTTTCTTGATAATGCCCAGTGATTCTAATTTCTTGATAGCCCGATAAACGGTTTTAGTACTGATCTCTAATGCCTCAGCAATTGTGGAAGCTTTCAGGTGACTAACGCCTACCCATCTTTTATCAACGCTATGACGTGCGAGTTTACGAACGATGGCACGCTCTGATTCTGTCAAATCATAAAAGTGAGCCACAATATGGTCTTCCACACTCTCATCCATATCAGTTATTGATTCAAATGTTGTATATTGTGCTAAGTATTCAAATGCCATCGTTTTCACCTCTCTTTCTATCACCAAATAAATTAATAAACTACATGTACAGAACCATCTTCACCAATTTGAACCGGTTGCCCATCAACATCATCAAAATAAATATAACCACCCCAGTAGCCATCGAATTGTCTTTCTCTACTTCCCAAGTTATAACGATCCCCATAGCGCTTTTGAAAATAAGCTCGAGCCTCAGCTACATTTGAGAAGTGAGGAAAATTCGCTTCATCTTCTCTTGAAATTACAAAACCAAAGTATGTCATTTGTTCTCACCTCACTTTCCTGCAGCATGTCGGTTATATCTAGTCCATTCACCGACTAACCTTTGATGGTTTTTATTCGTTATAGTGTAATTTTAAATCATAACGAATAGAATAACAAGTGTTTTTATTCACTAAAGTTTAAAACTATTTATTTAAGTGTGTAATGATGTTAAAATATAATAGGGAGGTTGATTATGGAGATTAAAAGTGAAGTGAAAAGTAAACTTGCTGCCGCTGGTTTCACCTTGACGCAAGTTGTTGAAAAAATGAATGAAGGACTTCCAACAGATAAACAGACCACAGTGCAAAATATCTCAAATAAGCTCACTAGGGGAACTATAAAATACAGTGAAGTAAAAGAGATTGCTGAAATTATTGGTATGGAGATCGAATGGAAAAAAATTTAACATCCGCAACAAAAAACACTCTCGGCTTATGCAGCTGAAAGTGTTTTTCTTTTGTCCATAAAAAAAGCAACCACATTTCTGCAGCTGCTTAAATATATATTAATTATTAAGAGCATGTTTTAAAAGATTAAAAGAATAAATGATTAAGATTCGAAATTTATAGGTTCATGCTTACTCCCACAATGGTTCGCAGTATTTCAACGGTAGGACATTGCAGTGGGACATCAATAACCACATTAACAAATAAGACCACCCTCACAAGAACGTTTGTTTGCATTATTTTAGTACAAAGAAAATGAAAAGGTCCAGTCAAGCCTTCTCCTTGTTGACAAATTTCCTTTCTTATAATTCAACAATCAATGTGATATAAGGATTAAGACACAAAATGGTTAGTGAGGTGTACCCATAGTTAAATAAAGTAAAATAAGTTAAAATAATAAATTATATCAATATTAAATTTTGCTAATTTCCATAAATATGTTATATTGGTAATTATTTGGATGTTGCGTAAGGGGGGTAAGGTTTTATGATTGAGGAAAAAATAAAAAAATTACAAATACCATCCACTATTATTTTGGTTTTACTGGGCTTTTGTATGGCACTTAGTAACAATATATTACTATTTCCATTTTTTCTGATTTTACTTTCTCTATGCTTATTTCTGATTAGCTTGCGATTATATTTTAAAAAATATAATCCGATTCTTCGCTCATTTATTTTAATCATTTGTCTTATTACTATAATCATTTGTTGTTTTCTGATTATAATAGCATTCCAAAATATTTTTGAATAATTGAAAAAGGAGATTATACCAATGAAAATTGCAAAAAAAATATTATTTTTATTAACTTTAATTGCAACATTTACACTTACACTTTATTCTGAAAATTCATCTGCTGCAAGTTTAGATCAAAAAGATGAAATTAATACTATTAAAAACTATATAGAAAATTCTGTTGATGAATTAAATTACAAGTTTAATGAATTAAAATCACATCAGAATGTTACTTTAGAAGAAATTCAAAATTTGATTGATTCACATTATAAAGAAAATCCCGCTCCGGAAGTAATGTTGATGTCTAATTCACTTGATATTCAAGATATATTTCCAGAACTAACAAAAGAAAATAATAAAGCACATGAAGAAAGTGAAGGGAATTTAGGAATTTTTATTAATTCGCAAAAAGAAACTAACGAATTAGGCACTGTCTTTACTTTTAAATATGATAACTCAGATTCAGATTATATTGATGTTTATCTAGGTAAAACGGGTGATATTAGTATAATAGAATTTAAAACTGTTGGGCAAAGTCAGACAATCCAACCATTATATACACAACAATATACTCCAATAAAAAGAACAAAGGGTATCGCTTATAATGCTTTAGGTTATGAATTATTTGATCTTTGGGCAGAAGCAAGCTTTAAATACAACGGCTCAACTGTAGCATCGGAAAATCTTGATGGTAGTTATAAAAGATACGCTGCAGGCGGTACTTTAAATCTTATTCCTGAAGCAATGCCAAAAACAAGAACAGTTAGCTTACAGGGATATAAATATGCTGAAGTTTATTCACGTTTAAGATATCAAGGTGGTATCGGTATTCAATGGGCTCAATGGACTATTAAAGAGGCCTTATTAGAAGCGATGCTTGGCTGTACAGTCGATGGCAGTGTTTATGGCGGATTACGAGTTGTTGAATAAATGAATTTTTTATTTAATCAGAGGACAAATAAAATTTTGTCCTCTTTTATTGGCTCTTCACCAAAACATGTGCTTGACTAAGAGCCATACTGAATCCATTCGGCATTGCATTCTAGTAAAATTGTCTCTTTATAATGCTGCGGATTGCGCGTGAAAAAATGGCGTCTTTGCAGCGCTTTAATGAGATTATTTTTCCCTTCTACTGCCGCATTAGTAAAGCGTAATTGATGATAATTACAGATCTCTTCTTGCCAATTGCGCATCGTTAACAGACAGGATTCCACGGCTGGATGCTTGATTGTAGTACCTTGCGCCAGCCAACGTCCAAAGCCTTTTTTCGCCAGTTCATACGTGGAGCTACAGTCGTACCATTCGATAAAGGCTTCTTTCCAACTGTAGACTTGATGCAGGATTTCGGCGTATTGAAGCAGTCGGTGTAGGATATTTTTTTCATCATTCTTCAATTGATCACGTCGTTTTCCAAGAATTCGGAAGTGTTGCTTAAGGTCCTTTTTGGAAAAGGGTGTTAGCTGCTTTTGAACGGATTTTCGTACTGCTTGAAGCGCTTCAGTTACGTAACGATTGACATGATAACGATCGGCAATACGAATCGCTGCAGGATACATCTTTTTCGCAAACGTATGATATGCCTTTGCCAAATCCATGACAATCGCGACAGGCTTCAGCGCACAAAGAGTAGATTGTGTATTGAAATAGGCGTGTAATTCCTCGATTCTTCGTCCAGGAATAACATCTAAAAATGTGCCACCACGTAAATCGTGGAGACCCGTGTTATACGTATGCCCTTTACGAATGGCAAAATCATCAATGCCTAGCACGAGATTGTGACACGCCAATGCTTTTTTCTGACAAGTTTTTTGAACACGTGTGGCTTCCTCCATTTTCCATGAACGGACGATACGCGCAACGGTTGTAGCGGGTGTGTTTGCCACACGTGATGTATGCGTGATTGTAGCGCCGATTGCCTGCTTTGGCAGCGTGGCTTCAAATGCCTTTGTGTATCGTTTTTTCGGTGCCACACACTCATATGCCCACACAAAATGTGCAAAACAAGCTGTACATGACATACGAATGGCAGGTAAATTCAAATAAACAGGGCAACCAAACGCTTCGAGATGACGCACTTTTCGAACATAGCCGATTCCGCGACGAGTCGTATTTTCAAATGCACAAATGGGACAGGCCTGTTTAGATTTAATTGGCATGACATCAATGAAAATTTGGTGATTTATTTTAGTGGTTGCGATAATTTTTAGTTCTGGTAAATCCCATAAATCCTTGATAGAATGAGAGTGCATCTGTATACCTCGCTGCGTTGTTTGGTCGTACTCTCAACTCTAGCGGATACAGATGTTTTTTTGTATTCTTTTTTAGCAAGAACAGATTTTGGTGTTGAGCCCTTTTTAAAGTTAAATACTTTTTCAATCTCTCTTTGTTACTTACTTTGGATAAATACTTATGCTAACTTAGAAATAAAAACATTTGGCACCTTAATTCTCTAAAGCTTTTTCAATTACATGGCTTTGAGGTATGAAAAATGTTCTGTTGTACAACTCTGGTTCATTTAAATTCACCGCGTGATAGCTACCAATTTTAAAGCCTTCACTTTTTAGAACAGTTCCTGCTTTCAATTGACCAGCAATTCTTTGATAATAATCATTATTGTTGATCAGATATGGTTTTATATGCTGTACAGTATCCTTTGTTACAATAAATAATGTATCCTTATTAACAGGTTGAGGTTCTATTATTTGAATGTCTGTTGGATCAATTTTATTTCTTTCAATTCCGCCACCTACAAAACTAAGATCATAGGTATCGACAAGCTCTCCTTGTTCAATTTTAAAATCTCCCCATAAATTTAAATACGTGTAATAGGAATGTGTATGAGTCCCCAAACTATCATGTTCAATATAAAATGAGGTAAATGGTTTATTTCTATTTATCCACAAATATGCGGGGTTATCATAAAATTGTACACGCTGTTCAAACGGAATCGCTTTAAATACTGTTAAATTTGTTGCTTGTACACGATAACCAGAGCTCATCCAATAATACGTTTGCCCATTGTATTTTTCGATATTATATACGCGGAAGTAGTTTCCCTTTTTGACTAACATCGATTCAAACTGTCCATTGACGTTTTTCTTGTACACTTTCACATCTTTTGAAAACGTCATTTTCCCTGTTTGCCCTTTGACAATTTCTGCTCCTTCATACATCACTTTCGCTTCTGATTTTGTTGGATTTACTACCGCAAATACAAATGCTGTTAGTAACACAATAAATAATTTTTTCATTATTTCCCCCTACACAGTTTGTTTTTAGAAAGCAAAATATCTTAGTATTATTTACTATCAATCTATATTCTACCATTGACTCTATAATAATGTTAGCATGATTAACCTTAACATAATTTCACTAATCTACCATTCAAAGCAGTTTTCTAAATTAGGTCTGTTGGATGAATTGGAACAAACTATTACATTAATTTCAAATATAAAGAGATTGGAAGAAATGCGTAAAATTGTTCCACAAATTATTAAATATAGGGATGGAACTTTGGAGCGAAAAATGCCGACTTATGTTCTTCAAGAACACAGTTTTATTCCACATCATCTTATTGTTACAACAGAGGAATTGAAAGGCGAAGACATTTCAACGGTATTAAGCGAAATGAACAATATTCGAAGAAAAATATCAAAGCTTAAATTTAGCGATAGCCAAAATTTATTCTACGGAGGCGATAAATAATGACAACTTTAATTGAAAAGTACCACAAATTAATTAAGGACAGAGAACAAAACGAACATATCGGTTACTATTCAGTAAAAATTCGTCCAATTTCAGAAGCAGCAAAAATAAAATTTACGAAAGAGTTGACAGTAGAAAACGGAGGAGAACCTGGGAAAGGAAGGCTATTTAGCTTTAGTGAAATGACGAATGCAATCAAAGGTTTTAAATTAGAGGATTCACCAACGTTCACACGAAAGTTTGAAATTTTTTATAAGGAATACACAGACGAAAGTGAAAACAAAAGACACTATAAATCTTTGTTAGAAATTTCAGTATCAGAGGATTTTAGAAAAAGAGGTTGAATGATTGATAGTCATGAATATTCAATAGAAATTGGCGACTTTGTAGAGTATGAAAAAAAAAGAAAAATTAACCTTCTCTGATTTAAAATACTTTTCCCGTATACTTCCTCTATTTTTGTGCTAAGTCCCTTTCGTTGTAAATCTGTTCAAATTTTTCAAGTCCATAGGTATCAACTAAATATTTAGTAAATGAAGCTGAATGAGTATAGCTTATCCACATAAGGGTGTACCCTTTTTGATTTGTAAAGTCTGGGCGAAAATAGGAATCAGTCTCATTTGGATCTATCAACTTGCTAATTGGTATGAATTTGTTTACATCGAAAAATATTTCAAAAGCTTATGAGAATTTGAATTTTGTTTTCCATACTTATCTTCCATATAATTTGCAAAACCTTCTTGCATAAAATAGCCACTGCTTGTATCAAAGTTATTACCATAACCGAGTAAGGAATGTGTCATTTCATGGACAAGTGGATATTGGTCTCCCTCAATACCATATAGCTCAATTTTTGAGGCAAAGTCCCATGAAACTTGATTTCCTTCATTAAGAAATACACTTATTTTCTCTGATGGAACATATGTAGTATGAATGGAATTTTGAATTTCATCATAGGCAGTAAGGATTTCATCTTTTATTGATTCTACTTTCTCTTGTGGAATCTCAATGTTATTAATAATCTCAAAGGTTATTTTTCCATCAGGTGTGATCACAATATTTTTATCCTTTATTTCTAATTCTTTAGGAACAACCGTATCCTGTGTACAGGCTGTTAATAATAATATAATGATAAGAAAGAAGTCGCTAAGCCAAAATTTCCATTTTTAGTGAAAAAATCATATTAATTATATACAAAAAAGTAGTTAAATATTTATAAGATATTACTACATATAACAAAAAAGCCAAGAAAACACATTGAACTGCATCTCAAATGTATAACTGTTGAGATGCAGTTCAAAAATTTATCTTGGTTTTTTATTGCTTATTCAGTTAATTCATCTCGATGCTCTATGATTGAGGTTGTTAAATTCGGATATTGAGAAATCGCTACACTTGGAGTACTAAATATTAAGGATGCCCCAACCTGAGTCTCGTCTTCTCGAAACACCTTTATATTGTAAGAACTTGACCATATAGCAACAGCAGTTTTCGAAGCTACTGGTACTTCGCTAGATATTGTCTTTTCTGTGAAATCATTACTAATATGAGTCTCTTCAAAACCAAGTTCAATGTTAACTTTAAAGTTCACTTCTCCCCCGATTCCAAACAGCTCAAACCCGACTTTCTCTGATACCTCAATACCAGTTGTTTCTTTCAAGGTTATAGATTTTGAATTACTTATTCCTGATTTATACTCATACTTTAAAAGAGCTTTATCAGATGTTTCATTATCTTGAAACGCTATTAGCGTATAAAAACACTCACGTTTTAATATATAAAATGGGCTATTTTCTAATACCCAACTAATTGGATATTCTTTATCTACTATGCTAGTCATAGGTACAATTACTTCACGATCAATTACTGGTATTGTACTTTTACTTGGTGGATTTTTACTATCTAAAATCGGTGTAAGCGAAACATCTATTTTTATATATGGTAAAGGCAAACGTAGAACATTCGGAACTGTTTCTGGTTTAGTGTGACCATTAAAGCAAAAAACCGTTCCCGGAGCAAATAATCCTGTATTTTGATCATGCCATTCTTCTGGTGCCACAATTTGATAAATACTAAGATCTTCTTTTGCACCTGTGCCCCTATCATCATATATCCAATTACCCAATTTTCCAGAGTATGTTAAATCTTTTCTAACACACCTAACAGCTTCTAAAGAAGGTGGGTTCCAATTATTCGTAAATACATGTCCTAAAGCAACATACCCTTGTGGTGGGATTGGTTTCCAACATGCTCCGTCTAATTTCGCTCCAGATCCTTTATCACACCATATTCTTTCATACTTCAATGGAGGTTTTAATGCTTCCGTACCAGGTACTTCTTTTACTGTTATAACAGCCATTGTATTATCTACATTTGTATACTTACCAACTGCTACTGAACCTAGTGGATAAAAACCTTCCTCACATATTGGTTGATAAAATGTAACATCATATTTCCCTCCGCTACCCCTATCATCCCATTTTTTTTCGAATTTTCCTGTAATAGACATGATTAAATCGCCGTACCTTACTTCATTTTTTAAAAGAGATGCTTCTTTTTGTGTGATTTGCATATAATTACTCCTTTAAATTTAATGATCTAGCAAGAAATATTCAAAATTAGAAAATATTATGAAAGGACCCTAATCAGATATTATCAAAAAAATGTAAATAATACAATTAAATGTTTAAATAAATTTCATTATTTTTCCCATTTAAATTACATATCCTTGATCGTTAATTACTGTTTTGAAAATGTATCAATTATGGTTGATTTGGCTCCTAACCCGCTCCTTAATTTTTTTCGTTTCATCCGTAATAGCCATCCTACTATGAGATATAGACAAGTTGTTAAAATCCCTGCAGATGGAGAAACAAGAAATTCTTTTCCCTGAGCAATTTTGATATAGCCATCAAGAATAAGTGGATTTACAAGTGCATCCTCTGTCATATGCATAAGGACAAGCGGCCAAATACTCCTTGTCATTAAGTAAATTTCTGTGTACATCACTGTCCAACAAATCATCGTGACGATTCCTACTATTGTAAATAGCCATCTATTTACAGGAAGTACATTGATAATATCGCTTTCTGATAGAAACACGAGAAAATACGGGATATGCCAGGCTCCCCAAACACCTCCAACAATAAGATAGAGCCAAAAATCATTCAACTTTAAATTTGAAAGCTTACTCGTCAGATAGCCTCTCCATACTGACTCCTCGAAAAAGTTTTTAACGAATTGAATAAACAATCCACCAATGAACACAGATAATACAGTGTTTAGATGAAAGGCTGAAAAGTCCATCCAGCCAAATACATAACTAATTAATAGCACTACAGATGTAACAGCAGGATAAATGAAAAGAGCAATAACATACCATTTTAAATTGCCCTTGAAATTAGGCAATAAACCTATATCCTGCCAGCCATCTCCTGCAAAGGAACGTAACAGGATGGTTGCAAGCAGAGGAGAAATAAGCCAAATTCCCATACCAAGAGTATCTCCTTGAGGCTGCTCTGGAATCAATTTATCCACTAACACACCAAACCAACCACACAGTAACACAACAACAATAAAAATCATTATGTTTCTAAGAGATGTTTTCACCTTCAATCTACCTCCTTGTTTTCAAGTATCGAAAGAATCCATTTTGTATCAGGACAAGGTGTTTCTGGATGCAGCGCAATATATTGAGCGATTCCTTGTATAGAACACCAAAATGTCACAGCAAGGGCTTCTGCATTTCCTTCCTTTATTTCACCTAACAATTGCCCCTTTTCAATTAAAGGGATACTCCTTTTTATCAATTTGTCTGCTTCAGCAAGCATCCTCTTTAAGTCCTCTGGCAAATTTTCAAGATGCTGGGCATTTTCCATCAATACAAACATTTTTGCGGCTGATGGATTTGTGCAAATCATAGTAAATAACTCCTCAACAACTTTGTTGAACGTTTCCAATGGTGATTCATCAGCAAAGTGAAAATCCATTTTAAGCCGTTCACAGCCTATTCGAATAAGCTCTTCATAAAGTTTTTCCTTAGAGTCAAAATAATGAAAAAGCAATCCCATACTCATATCAGCAGCATTGGCAATATCAGCAACCTTCGTTTCCCCATATCCCTTCCGTATAAACAAATCCAATGCAGATTTTAAAATAACCGCCTTTCGTTGCTCCTTCTGTTCGTGTCGAATTGACATTATTAGCACCCCTTCATTAATCAGAACCACCAGTCTAACTGGTGGTTTGCTCTACGCGTGAAACGCTGGGGTACTGGCCCATGTCTAAAGACACACTGAAAGGTCCGCCAAC
>NZ_JBNNMG010000052.1:0-37461 GCF_050272555.1 Lysinibacillus sp. NPDC047702
CCTTAAATTATTTGTGAGGCGAGCAAGCGATAGCGCGCTTAGATTTAAAGCAAAATCTCAATTTCCCCTGTCCATTTTCTTGACATAGTATCAGAAGATAGAATTTTATTACCATTTACAGTTGATGAACAAAAGAAGAATGCACGGGAAATCCCAAAAAATTTAAATGATTATATGGTTACAGATACTGAGAGAAACTTACCAGTAACAAAAAAACTTGAACTTTTCGGAATGGGAAAAATGGTAACAATAAATGATAAAAAATTTGATATGAACCGCATTGATTTCACTCAAAGACAAGGTGATACTGAAGTATGGGAATTATACAATAAACCAGATTTGATGGGCGGCATGACGCATCCTTTCCACATCCATGGTACGCAATTTAAAATAGTTTCAATGGATGGAAAAGAACCTCCTGCAAACCTACAGGGCTGGAAGGATACAGTTTCAATTGAAGCTGGTCAAACAGTAAAATTAGCAGTAAAGTTTAAAGATAAAGGGATTTACATGTTCCACTGCCATATTCTTGAACATGAAGAAAATGGAATGATGGGGCAAGTTGAAGTAAATTAACTTTAGAATTGTTATAAAAACCATCAAAACCTTGTCAAGTAGACAGTTAAAGGCGTTGTGGAGCGTTTTTTCGTTATCAGTATCGCCATAAAAAATGATGTGCTTAAAAATAGTGTTAGGAAAATGCACATATAAAATATCATGGCAACTCCAAATAAAGAAGCCTAATTTCTCGCTTAAAGCACTTAGAAATTAGGCTTTCAGAAAACACTGCTAGTATTTAGACCATAGATTCTATAGAATACAGGTTGTATTTCAGAATCTATTAATACTTTGATAGATAAATAATGTACCCTGTGCAATGAGCGTAAAGTAGTTTTATTTTTCTGTGCATTATCACTAGCATTGCATAAATATTAACTGAAATTTCAGTTTTATTTTTTTCTACATTAGAAGAGAAACAAAGACACGTAAGCAGAGGTAGTGATCATCCATTTTTTTACTATAACCTTTAACGAGGACAACAGCGATGAGTAATCCCTTATGGTACGCTTTTTCCTTTGATTTTTCGAAGCCAAATGTGGGCAGATTTCCACCACGACACCTTCAAGAAACGACTGATTTCTAAATAAGTATACGAACTATTTGTGTGGAGCTGTGCCAACACGTTCAAGCAATATACAATCATCCATCGCGATATACACTTGGTTATGCACCGCCTGTTCACTGTCACCGTAGAATTTTTTAATGTTCAAATGTTGTTTCATCCATTTGAAAAATAATTCGATTGCCCAACGTGACTTGTACAATTCAGCGATTTCATCTGCATCTAAGTCGAACCGATTCGTTAGGAGTTGTAGCTCATTACCTTTTGAATCGATTACTTTCAATAAGCGAAAGGCGTTTTCAGTACGATTTTGCATCGTACCAATGACAACCATTTCATCCGATAAAACCAGAGAATCTTCGGGTATTTCGAGCGTTTCCATGGCGCGTGTTACCGCATTTTTACGCAAGCGCGAGACAAAGAAATAGCCGTCATCGGTCATCCGATCAAAACGCTCATAATCTAAGTAGCCTCTGTCGAATACGTACATGCATTCTTTATCGTCGACCAACACTTCAAGCTGTCCGCGATCATGTTCGATCGCATTCGTGAGCACCGCCTTATCGGGATAAGAACAGTCTTTTTCCATGTAGACGAGGCGTAAATGCAGTTTGACACCCGATTTGGTTTTGCGGAACTTGGCCCACTTATGATTGTTCAAATTCAGTGGGAGCGTACTGGAATCAATGATCTTTAAGGGCGTTGATATTTTCCGGCGTTGCTCAAATTCAGTTTTTATATGAATTTGCATCACTAAATCGAGAAAAATCTGTTGAAAGAATTCGGTTGGTACCTGATTCAACCGGCGTCCTAATTGCGAGTTGCTAATCGAATCTAAATCGGTGAGCTGCTGGAGTTCTTCTGAAAACATCGCGTCACGCACAGCGCGCATACTTTCGGTTTCGGTCAACTGTGCATACAAGAGTATTTTTAGAAAGGAAGCCATGTACAGCTTCTTTGTATAGTAGTTTAATTGGTGGCTTTCCACGTATTCCTGCATTTTTTCTGTTGAAATCGGTGAAAACCATTGTTCAAATGATGTTTTTCGTGTAATCTTATCCATGAGATGAGTCCTTTTTATTGGATTTGGATAGGTTACTACCACCAAACCATTATAAAGGACTTTTTTGTGCTTACATGTAATTGCAGAAAATTATGAATTAATTTAAATGAGTCATTATTTTAATGCGGTGCTAGTGGTGCATTATTTATATATTATTGCTTCATTAGTTAATTGATTTAAATATTGTTTTTTTATGAAGTAAGTAGTAAGCCTCATTTCTTAATTTTATGTTAAGGAATGGGGTTTTTATTTGTTTTGAAATAGGGGGAGTTTTCCATTTACTCTTGCTGATAATTTATCTTGTTATAATGGACAATACTTTTAAGATGTGCAGTTTTATCACTTTTTGTGAATGTCTTCTCCCAATTTAAAAGCAAGTACCTATAACTTTTCCACGTGGATTCGCATGTGGCTTTGGTAAGGAATTTCAAAACATAGAAATGTTTAAGTTCCATTTTATTTGTCATATGACAAATAAGTGACACCAGTCACTATTGTGATTATTCTCCTTTTTGATAAGCTAAAACCGATTAATCTAAGGGAGTTGAGCGAGTGAGAAAAAGTAAATATTTTGCAAGTACCATTGCTACAGCCGTTATTGTAAGTAGTGTGGTCCCAATAGCACCAGAAGCACAAGCATCCGTAAAATTTTCGGACGTTTCTTCTACTAATGATCATTATGAAGCCATTTATCAATTAGCGAATGCAGGAGTAATTCAAGGTTTTCCAGATGGCACATTTGCACCTGATAAAGAGGTGACACGTGGACAAGCAGCTAAAATGATAGCAGGGATATTGAAATTAGATATTATAAATGTAGAAAACTCTAATTTTAAGGATGTACCTCCTACACACAGCTACTTTGGAGCAATTGTGGCATTGAAAGAGGCGGGTATTATAAATGGCTATCAGGATGGATTATTCCGTCCAAATGAACCCATTAAGAGAAATCACATGGCGAAAATTATTTCACGTGCTTTTGGTTTAGAAGCTTCCAATTCGACTCAGCTACCATTTACTGATGTTCAAAGTGATTATCAAAACGCTATTGCAGCACTTTATGAGCATGGTGTGACGAAAGGAAGAACATCAACCACTTTTGATGGATTAGCTAATGTGACACGAGGTCAATTAGCTACTTTTATTATGCGTGCTACCAATGTAACAAAGGATACTGTTGAAAATGTGAACGAGCTTGCATTGACAATCACAAATACGACAAACTCAGTTGTTCAAACAGATACGGCTGAATTTGCTATAGCTTCTAATGTTCGAGACATTTTTAATGCAGCCAATGCCAAAGCTTTAGCAGGTGCAGTAGTAAAGGTAGAAGTGAAAGATGATGTAATTATCAAAGTGCTAGACATTGAAATGAATGTGGATGGAACGAAAGATAATCATATTGTGTTTGACGCTAAAAAAGCTAGATTTACTGGAAATATTACAGTTAATGGAGACTTTGTTGAGCTACGTAACTTAGATATTTTTGGTAAAGCTTTTTTAGCAGGCAAAATTGCTACACAGTTTAAGGCTACCAATGTCCATATAAATGGAGGTTTTATCGTTGAAGAGGCAACATCAAAGCCTGTAGCTTCACTAACGCCACTTTTTGCGAATTCTAACAAAGGCATAACAATAATACTTGTAAACTCTACAGCTTCCAATTTTGATATCAGACGCAATAATACACAAATTGACTCTGATACAATCATATCTCAGATTACAACTGGTCCATCTATCACTGCTATTCAATTAAATGCCCATACTGGTGAATTAATCATTCACGCTACAGCTAATATGGAAGTGACAGGAGAAGGTTCTATTGATCGGGTGATGATTGCTAAAGCCACTGAAGTCGCATTGCAAATACTTGGTATCATCAAAGAATTAGATGTCACTGTGAAAGAAGCAAAAGTACAGGTTGGGGCAAATGTAGTGATCGAAAAATTAATTGTGTTGGAAGGATCGAGCGCTGCTTTTGTCATTACAAATTATAATCAGGTGTTACAAAAGATACAAGCAGTGGTAACACCATCAGGGAATAATGCAGAATCTACTACTGCATCGACTGGTAGTAATTCAACAACAGGAGGGGGCTCAACAACAGGAGGAGGCTCAACAACTCCTGATACAATAAATCACGCAATTTTCACGACAGCAGCTTATAACGAAGATACAAATAGATTATCTATCAGTGGTTTAAGTGGAATTAAAGTAAATTCTATTTTTGATTTTACAAAATTAACCTATAGTGATGCTGAAATTACAACACCTGAGACAGCGAGATTAACAGGACCTTATATAAAAGTAAATTCATTAGCAGCGGTTAATACGGCAGGAAAATACTTCTATGATATTGCCAGTGAAACTATAACAATCGTTCTAACAGATTCAGACGCACAAAAGATAAAACAATTATCAGGATTTGGTATCAAAGGAATAGTAACAGATCGTATCTTAGCTGAGGAAGGTTGGAATACAGACCTAGCGAATAATAAAGCAAAAGCAATAAATGGTGTTAATGTGGTAGTGGATGGAGCAGCAGTGATAGCTAATACATTTAAAATAGCAAATGCCAACATTTTAGCTAAAAACCTTGTAACTATTCCACTAACGGATAAAGAAGCTGTCAATCAGGCCATAACAGCTTATCATCAATTATCTACAGAGACAAAGGCATTATTATCAGTGGAATATGCACAATTGCAACAACTGGAAAGTAAAATAACGGATATGCAAGCAGAGCTGGATGCAGCCGCGTTCAAGTTAGCCCATGCTACTATTTTAGCAAAACAAGCAAATCAGATAAATCCTATGGATAAGGCTGCTGTCACAGAAGCTCAATTAGCTTTTACTAGTTTATCTACATCAGCACAGGCTAAATGTACGAATGAATCACAACTTCTTAATGCATTTTCTATACAAATTAATAAATATGAGATATTTGAAATAATGTCCTCCATTTCAATAACACAGCCAGCAACGAATGTAGAGATTAATGGCGTTAGTTACAAGATATCTGTTGATGGCTCTGATATAGAATCAACAGATAAATGGATCAACACAGAAATCGTTACACGCTTAATAAGTGCAATAGACGAAAGCAGAATAGTAGCTAATAATAATAATTCCACTTTAGAGTCAATCACGACAGTAAAAGCAGCGCTTGAGCGGGCAAAAACAGACGCTCTTGCAGGCGTGAAAGATGGTTTGAAAGTCATTACACCTGAAGTAATTGCTGCACGGGCCGAGTTACAAGCTGTTATCGATTCTATTGTGATTATGGAGTGGTACACAAATGTACCAACACTCAATGTAGGACGAGGAAATACAATTGCAATACCTAGTATCCGTGGTAATCAATCGATAGCTATGTATCCTGATAGTACACTAGCTTCGGAATTTAGATTGGGTACATCCTATGTATTTGCACCTTTTAGCGGTGCACAGGCTTTAATTGATGCAATTAAAACTGCACAGACAGAAAAAATAGCGGGTGATGCAACCGTTACTTCCATAATGAATGCTAAAACAGCTTTGCAACAGGCCATTACAACATACAGTTCAAGAATTAAATCAGGTACAGGTACAGGGGTGTAATTATTTTGTACAAAATTTAAAGCTTATAAGCACTTTCCTTGCCTGTAGGTTGGAGTTATATGTATATCGTTACACTAGCAAATCGAGATGGAGGATAATGGCGTTTAAACCAAACGAACTAGTGTCACGTGCATAATTCATGATGTACCCATTGCATGATTTTGTATAGCAATAATAAGTCATAGGGAAGAAGATGCTTCTGAGGAGGGCACTGAAAAAGTCGGTTTGCCACTAAAAATGTAATGTTAATCGACTTTTTTAAGCTTTTCAGTGCGCTCATTTAATGCGTTTTTGTCATATGACAAAAAAGTGACACCAGTCACTATTATGGACTAGTTCCTTTTTGCTAAGCTATGGTTACATATGCCGATTTAATATATGATAGGAGAAAAAAGAATGAAATGGTTACAAATAATGTTACTTATGTTTACAATAATATTATTGACTGGCTGTGGTGATCTGCTCGATGAATCAGATGCTACTGATGTAGAGGAAGCAGCTGATAAAGAGGGTTTAATAATCACAGTAAATGCTTCAAGTGAGGAAGCTACAGAGAATGGATGCAATGTAGGTGAGGTTTATATTGCAGATGAGGACACTTGCGTATTACCACTTAAATGTGATGACTATGATTCTTGCAAAGGACGTGGTGATGAAATTATCATGATGTTAGAGGAAGAATATGGTTCATTGACAGATGAGGAATCAATTGCCACAGATTTAGAAGGTATTCATACTCTCTATACATATGATATTGACAATGTTGAGGAAATGATTGTTACGGATGATGATGTATCAGATGAGGACATTGAATATCATTCAGAGCTATGGTTTGATTTTGCTTGGCTTATACCAGAATCGGAACGTAAGGATATCAATCAATTTATTATATTTAAGAGTGGGAATACATTAGCCTATGTACAGCAACATGATGATAGTGGTCAATATTGGACTCTTGGAATGAATGAGGAAAATATTGAGCTAGCATCTGAAACAATGATTACTTATATTCATGAATATGCTCATTATGTGTCCTTAAAAGATGGCGAGCATAATATGTGGGTAGACCCAGATGCTTGTGAGGATGTATATATTGAAGGAGAAGGCTGTTTTTATGAGGATGCATACTTAACAGATTTTTATGAGCAATTTTGGGCTTCTTCTTCTGGTGACTCAGATGATAATTATGTGTCCTCCTATGCAGCTAGTTCAGTTGCCGAGGATTTTGCGGAATCGTTTGCTCATTTCGTTTTAACAAAGCAACAAGATGAGCTACATACGATTGCAGATGAAAAAATTGCATTCTTTTATGAATATGATTATTTTGTTGAGCTACGTGCGCATATTTTAACACGTGCGGCGACATGGCTTGAACGTGCAGTAGTGTAAACTAGAACATATACACAGCAAATAAAGAAGTATCTAGTCAGAGTTGTGATTATAGTTAAATAGTAAAAATTCATATATCTGAAGTAGCTACTTGCCCTGTCATATTAAAAAATGACACTACTCATCGCATTATTTTGCTAGGCTAAAAAGTGTTACAATATAAACATTAATGTGTATAAAGTTTAATGATAGGAAAGGAGATGTGACGATTTCATTCGTGACATCTCCTTCTATATATACTTTTAAAATACAATCAACTAAAGTAGGTGAACGTATGTTAATGTTATCGGGCTATAAAGTTATAGAAAAAATTAGTAATAATGAGGAAATTGCGATTTTTCGTGTAGTTCGTCTTGAAGATCAGGAGATATTACTTGCGAAAACAACGAATACCCGTTATGTAGATGCAGCAACCATTACGTTATTTCAGCATGAATTTAAGCAATTTCTTACTTTACAAGGAGAAGGTGTTATCGAACCCATTAGCCTTGAGATCGTTGATGGACGCCCTATTTTACTTTTTCAGAACCTGGAAGGATTCAACTTACAACAATTCAACTTAATGACCAAAAAATACATATCGTTAAAGGATAAATTAACGATAGCGATTGCACTTGTAGAATGTATTCAACAGTTACATGAAAATAAAATTATGATGAACGAAATGATTCCTTTGTATTTTTTTGTAACTGAGAATCTTACGAAGGCGAAGTTAATCGATATTCGTTTCGCCCAATTAAAAAATCAAGTTGGGGTATATTCTATTTCTGCACGCAAGGTCGATTCATTGTTTGCTTATGTATCACCAGAAAAAATAGAGCATACAAGTATTCCGTACGATTATCGTGCAGATTTTTATTCGATTGGTGTTATTTTATATGAAATATTTGTAGGTCATTTACCATATGAATCTGAAAGTATACTAGATATGATGTATCACCATATTGCAACAGTTCAAAAGCCTGCCTATTTAGAAAATACATCCATTCCTAATATGATATCATCTATTATTGATAAATGTATGGAAAAAACAACTGAAGTGAGATATGGCAGCATGGTCAGCTTAAAGGCTGATTTAGAGGAATGTTATAGACAAATTCAAGCAGAAGGTGATATTCAACCATTTTTACTTGCTAAACGTGAAATTGTAGCCGATTGGTTTACGCAGCAGAAGCTATTTGGACGGAAGCAAGAGCAACAGCAAATAGTAGATGTGCTTACGAGTGTTAGACAAGGTAAGTCAGGACTGATTTCAGTCAGTGGGGAAGCAGGTATAGGCAAAACCTATTTTGTGGAAAATACTCTTCACCAGCACATGCTATCTAGCGAGATATACATAAGTATTCGATGTAAACAAAAAAATATACAACGTTTTTATAGTATATTGGAGCAAATAATTGAAAAATTAGTTGCATATTTATTAACTGAACCACAAGATCAATTAGCTTTATGGAAACAGAAATTATCAGATGTCGTACAAGGAGATGAAGAAATTTTAGTAGGGCATTTCCCTAGCTTGCAATTATTGATTGGGGAACAAGTACAACAGCAAGTAGTATTGGAGTTAGATTATGAACAAAACTTGTATAACTTTACCGCGGATTTTTTGAAATTATTTACAGAAAAAGCGCATACATGTGTAATATTTTTAGATAATTTCGACCTAGCAGATGAGCAGTTCGTTAACTATTTACAATTTTTACTTTATACACATCAAATAAAGGGCTTCCTTGTCATAACAGCGTACCGTACAAATACCACTATTTATCTGCCAATAATAAAGAAAACTACGCCATCAATTATAGTGCAACATATTAAATTGGATAATTATGATGCCAACACAGTAGCACAACTTTTACATCCCCGATTAAATGGTGTAAAAAAAGAACAACAAATGCTTATTCAATTGCTGTTAAAGAAAACAGCAGGCAATCCACTACGTATGCAGCAATTTTTAGAGGAAATCGTGGAAAAAGAACTAGTGACAGTCGATCTTTCAAAAGAAGGTTGGCTTTGGGATTTGCAAGGCATAGCAGATTTAAGTGGTAAAGAAAATACAGGGATACTTTTCGATGCTTTTTTTAAATACGTGGATAATCCAACAAGTAGGTTACTAAGTAAAGCTGCATTTTTAGGTAGCCAGTTTAAACTACAATTACTTGCTGAAATGACAAGCAGTACAGTTAAAGAATTACAGGAAACTTTACAAGTAGCTATAAATTATCAGTTGATTTATAACGTGTCAAACGACCAGCAACTATACGCTTTTCAGCACGAAGAAGTTAGGCAAGAATTTTATCAAAGAGTGAACGAACAAGATAAAGATGTACTACATATGGATGCCGGACAAGCATTAGCAAAGCACATAGAAAAAGATTCATCCATTACCATTGCCCAAATACTACAGCACTTTAATGAAGTAAAGAAACAAATGATTGCGAGAGGTAAACAGCTAGAGCTTATTAAATTAAACTTTGAGGCAGCAATGCAAGAAGATAATCATAATCGAGCCATCTATTATTTACAAAATGCAATTACACTAATTACTAACGAGCATTGGCAAGAGCATTATGAAATGACCTATAATATCTACAAACAGAGAGCTGAACTTGCATTTTTGAATGAACAGTATGAAAAAGTTAAAGCAGTATGCGACATCATCATTGAAAATTCCAAGACAGATGTAGATAAAGTGCAAGCCTATATTTTATTAATGCAACTGGAACTTAGCAACGATCATTACGATGAAGTATTAGTATTAGGTGAAATTGCACTCCAGCAACTCAATCTACCAATAAAGTTGGAAATCGGAAAACTAAAAGAACGTTATTATTGGCTACGTATTTATCGTAAACTAGGAAAAAAGCCGTCCCAAGAAATATTAAACCTTCCTCCAATGCAATGTGAAAGAAATAAGGCTGCTGCTAGAGTATTAGTTTATATGGCAAATGCTTGCTTTGTATCTAGCAGGGAAGGCTGGTATATGACAGTTGTGACGTTACTAGATTTAACATTTGAAGATGGTCTGACAAGTGAATCTGCCTATGGCTTTGCAGGTTATGCCTTAATTCAATGTAGTCTTGCATTTCAGTATGAGTCTGCCTTTCATTATAGTAAATTTGCAAGCAATCTCGTAAAGGACCATCCAGAAATGTTTATGCAAGTGAACACAATTATTACAATGTGTCAAGATAGCTGGAGAAGGTATGAACCCGATTTTTTATTATCCATTTCGGATTATACGAATCAAAATGGTGTATTATCGAATAACAGATGGCAAACAAATTATAGTTTTATAGTAAATTGCGCACACTTATTTAATTTTAGTTATCCTTTAAAGGACTTATATGCACATTTGCTTTCTCGAAGCTCTTTATTTAGGGATGATTATGATTCAGTGCTTTGGAAGTATGCCACGATTATGTCACTATTATTGACAAAATTAACAGGCTATACGGCAGCACATGATCCATTTATTTACGAGAAATCTGAAAAAAACAGTAGGGATGAGGACGACTCACTGTTGCTCGAATATTATTGGTGGTGCGAGTACATAACTGGGTATTTATTTGGTCATTATATAGAAGCGTATGAAGCTATCATGCATTGCGTAACATTTGATCAATCTCGCGATAATCCAGGATTGCAAAATCCTAGTATAGATTATTTCTATGTATTAATTGTTAAAGAATTATTTTCTTCGGCAGATACTCGTACACGATCTCAGTATATGCAACAAATTCGACGAAGTATAAAAAAGCTAAAACGTTTAGCGAAGCGTTGCCCTGACAATTATTTGCACAAATATCTAGTAGTAAAAGCAGAGTATAGCAAAATTATAGGATGCCCAAAATATAAAATTGAGGCGGTATATGAGCAGGCAATTGAAGTAGCACATCAATATGGACATCTCCATGATATAGGCATTATTTCTGAATGTTTTGCTAAATATAGTATTGAAATAGGAAAAAATATGCAGGCTAAGGTTTATATTAACGAGGCATACATTGCTTTCCAAAAGTGGGGTGCGTTAGCGAAGTTAGCCCAACTTGAGCAAGAATATGGTGATTTATTGCTTGTGAAAAAAACATCAGATTTAGAGCGTGTAGATTATTTGACCATTGTTTCTTCCACACAAGCACTGTCCGATGAAATTGAGATTAATCAACTTTTATATAAACTTCTCCGAATTATGCTGCAAAATGCTGGTGCAGAATATGGGGCTTTGATTTTTGATAATAATGGGGAATGGTTTCTTGAAGCATACGGTACGACCGAAAATTTAATCGTCCAGTCCATTCCATTCGATGAAGCAAGTGATTTTGTCCCAGCCGCTATTATTGATTATACAGTGAGAATGAAAGAAGAAGTTGTGTTACACGATGCAACGAATAGTGGGTTTGGTAGAAATCAATATATTCAGCAGCATGATTTAAAATCCGTTCTTTGTTTGCCAATCATGTATCAAAACAAACTATTGTCGGTGTTGTACATGGAAAATAACTTATCAAAGGGCGTATTTACAGAAGAAAGATTAGATGTTTTAAAGTTCTTATGCTCACAATGTGCGATTTCCATTACCAATGCAAAATTGTATTCAGGGATTCAATATTTAACGAAAAATTTAGAGCAACAAGTTGAGGAACGCACAAAAAGTTTAAAGAAATCCATGCAAATGACCTCCGACGCATTAACAGAAATGACCGTCTATGCAGAGCGTAATCGGATTGCACAGGAAATTCATGATATTGTGGGTCATACATTAACGTCAACGATTTTGCAAATCGAGGCTGGTCGAAGATTATTAACAAAAGATATGAACGGTGCTACCAAACGACTAAAGGATGCACAGGACCTTGTGCGTCATAGCTTAAATGAGATTCGCAACTCTGTCCATATGCTAAAAGAAGATAAATATTTTGATGTTAAACAAGCGTTATCATTATTAATTAAAGATACAGAATGGAATACGGGTGTTGTAATTTATGCAAATATGGATATGGTTGACCATTTGCCAGTTATTATGAAAAAACTCATTTACCATGCCTTGCAAGAGGGATTAACAAATGGTATTCGTCATGGACAGAGCAATGAATTTCACTTCACTTTAAAGGATAACGGTTTGGCAGTGATCTTTGAATTGGTGGATAACGGTATAGGAGCGGAAGAGCTGAAAATGGGTTTTGGCTTAGGTATGATGAAAGACCGTGTGGAGCAATTAAAGGGTACACTTTCTATCAGTACAGTACGTGATAAAGGGTGTTCGTTAAGCATTACTTTGCCATATATAATGTAAGGGGATTGGTAGGTGAACTTTTATGATTACTATTTTGATTGCAGATGATCAGATGTTAATTCGCGAAGGTTTGAAAACGATTATCGATTTAGAGGATGATATGCAGGTGGTAGCACTAGCGAGTAATGGTGAGGAAGCATTTGCTTTGACACAGCTACATCGACCGCAGCTTGTACTAATAGATGTTCAAATGCCAATTATGGATGGCATCACAGCATTAAAAAAGATGAAAGAACAATTACCGGAAACGTTTATATTAATTTTGTCTACATTTTTAGAAGAAGATTATATTATCAACGGCCTAGCCAGTGGTGCGAGTGGCTATCTATTGAAAGATATGGATACAGATAAGATGCTTATGGCCATCCGTGATACCGTCTCTGGTCAATTTATTCTCCCATCAGTAGTGGCGGCGAAATTGATAACAAAACTCTCCAAGACAAGTACAATAAATGCAGAAGAACTTAAATTGACCCAGCGAGAAGAAGAGATTGCTAAATTAATACTCGCTGGTAAAAACAATAAAGAAATTGCTTCAGTGCTTTATATAGCAGAAGGTACTGTTCGTAATTATGTGAGTAATTTATATAGTAAATTACAGGTTATTGATCGTGTACAGGCAATTGTGAAGCTAAAAGAATTTATTTCATATTAGCCTATAGTAAGATTACTTATGTCAAAGTGATAAATAATATCCAATTGATTGAAAGGGAACTTTTTCAAACAAAAAGGAACTGTGGAGTGCAAAAATATGAATCTAGGATAAGACTAGTTGAAACCTAAAAATGTGCATTTTCACAATTAGTATAAAAAGAAAAGAAGAATGTTTGTACTTTATAACCCTAATTTAACAAGAAAATTAATCGGAGTTTTATAAAAAAAACTTAAAAACTTCCGATATTCACAGTATATTATGAATAAATAAAGCGATATCGCGTATGAGGAGGTGTTCACAAATGGGAATGATTGGTTACTACACTGCTTTGCCCGAAGAAGAAATCCAGCAGCTTGCGGCCGGAACCAAAATGCTAGAGGACATGGACCCCTATAACAGGGAAAATCTTGATATTGACAAATCATGGCAGGCACTTTATTACTTACTCTGCGATGATATTTGTGACGGTGAACCACCGCTTGGTTATGTCGTTCCAATGGATCAGGACAACTATTTGGAATTTGGAGATATTGGCGCCTTTTATTTAACTCACCAACAAATTCGTGAGGCCTATCAAGCCATTGAGACCATGACACAAGATGAGCTCCTGGCTAAATACAGCTATAACAAGATGATTGAGGAGGAGATCTATCCTCTCTATGGTGATGGTGACGTGAAAGATGGAGAGGCAGAACAATTTTTCGACTATCTATACAGTTATTTTAAAGACATACAAAAGTTCTTTGCTGAAACCATAACCGAAGGCAAAGGACTAGTATTCTGTATTTCATAATACCTATGCATAGTACAAAGTCTGGCACACGAATACGTAGTACCTGCCAGACTTTTACGTAATCCTTATATATTTCGTTTACTTATTTAATCCAAATTTCATTGTTCTATTCTGAAAATCCTCCATTATGTGCTTTTACCTCGAAGGTTGACGTTTGCTATCTATTCCAATACTATTCTTCAAATAAGATCACTTCACACTTAGTGAAATTTTCACACCTACAAACATTTCACGAAAATTGTATATCTTTTTCAGCTTTTTAAGTTAGATAAATTTTAAAATCACTCCTGTTACTCATTCATTTATTTATGACAATTGAATATATCCTTAGACTCATAAATTGAAATAGACATAGGGCATTCCTTTCATTTAGTATGGTTTAGTTTGTTTGCGACCATTTTGGGAAGGTGCCGTTTTTTATTGTTATAGACCGTTGAAACTAAAGGAATTAAATTTATGAAATTATCTCAAGCACGTTTAAAACTACAAAAAACTTGCCCAATAATCCATTGATAGCTAGTTGTGTGCATTTTATAATTGAGAATGATTATTATTATTGATAAAATTAAAAGGAGAAAAAAATGACAAAGATAAAGTATATCACGATAGTGACAAGTCTTATTGCAATATTCCTCTTATTAGCAGCTTGTTCTAGTAATGAAGCTAAACAATCAGCAACACAAAATCCAGAAACAAAAACGTTTAAACATGAGTCAGGTGAAACAGAAGTGCCGGTTAATCCTGAGCGGGTTGCTTCTGATCAGTATATGGGACAGTTAATGAAGTTAGGGATAAAGCCAATTGGTGTACGTGATAATATGTTAACAGAGCCGTGGATTGAGCTAGCAAACTTAGAGAAAGGGACACTCGATGGTATTGAAAGCTTAGGAGGATTTCCTCTTAATTTAGAAGCACTTACTTCTATAAATCCAGATCTCATTATTAGTTCGCTTCCAGACAATGTAGAATCTTATAGTAAAATAGCTCCGACAGTTCATATTGCATATGCTTCACCAAATTATTCGTCCCCAATAGATAAGTTTCTGAAAATTGCTGAGTTGTTTGATAAAACAGAGCAAGCCCAACAGTGGATTGACCAGTTTGAACGAAATGCTGCTCAAGTGCAAGAGCAAATTCTTCAATCTGGAAAAATAAAAGAAGGGGAAACTGTTTCTGTGATGGCGGTTTTCGATAAAAATGTCTATGCTTTTGGACCTAAAGGGGCATATGGCGGAAGTATGATTTACGACTATCTAAAACTACAGCCAACACCTCAAGCCGAAGAATTGCGTGGACAGGCGATTAACAGTGCAGAACTTTCACTTGAAATGGTTCCAGAATATATAGGCGACCATGCATTTATTACGGTCATCGATGAAGCTAAAGGAAAAGAATTAATGGAAAGTAATTTTTGGAAAACTATACCTGCTATAGCAAACAATCAAGTTTATTTTTATGAGTCACCTATTTTTGCCATGGATGACCCTTACTCAATGGAGGCCCAGTTAAAAATTATTCATGATTTATTAATACCAACAGAAAAGTAATAACATAGTAAGTATCGACTTTTAACCGTTCTTTGCCTAGCTGCGAATTACGGTTTTAGTCATTTTTCAAAGCAGGGTTATGGAAAAGGAAGGAAGAAATCTATGCAAAACATTATTCCAAGCAGTATAGCTTTTCATTTATTATCATTGGAACGGATAGAGACAAATGAAAGAGTAAAGCAATTTCCAATGAAGAACTTTGGTCTCATTGCCGTCGTTCAAGGAAGTATAATCAGTGAAAATCAAAATCAAAAATTGACAATAACAGCAGGTGAAGTAGCTGTATTTACGCCAACTACCCAAGTTGTCGTTCATGGAGAAAGTTGTACATATTATTGTATAAATTATCAAGTTTTCCAGACGAATGAAAAGAAGATGGCACATCCTTTCTTCCATTCTACTAGTAAAGAGCTTATGCCCACTAAAGTAAAAATACCGATTCGCTCGCTTACAAGAGGCTTGGAACAAATGTATCGTCATGCGTGGAGTACAGATGTTTTACAGCAGTGTACAAATCATCTTTATTTTCAAGAATGGATGATGCTTATCCTTACAGAACAAATGAAACAAACGAATCAAGAACATAATAGTGTCCAAGCTGTGGAACAAATAATCGCTTACATACATGCCTTTTATCATGAAGAACTTACAGTAGAGCAGCTTGCGATTAAAGCAGGGATGAGTAGGCGACAATTTACTCATGTATTTCAAAAACTTACAAATCACAGTGTTACTCAATATGTAACAAATATTAGAATTGAAGAGGCAAAAAAGCTATTAGTCAAAAATGAAACAATCGCTTCAATCGCAAAAGCAGTTGGCTATCAAGATGAATATTATTTTAGTCGCCGATTTAAACAAGTAGTTGGAAAATCGCCTCGACAATATACTAAGCTTAAAAAAGGCACAGTTAAGGCTATCAAACTTCCAATAATTCCACAGCGCATAGTGGCAGACCAATATATGGGGCATTTATTATGTTTAGGTATTACTCCTATTGGTGCCAGAACAGGTATGTTGAAACAAGATTTTATCGCTCCATTACAGTCAACATCATTACATTTACATCAGACAGTCGATTTAGGAAATGATTTTTCTACAAGTCCAAGTCGAATTATGCAACTACAACCAGATTTAATTATTACGCAAAATGAAGCTCATTATAAAACGCTGGAGTCAATAGCGCCAACGATTGTAATTCCATATCGTCACACACCACCATTAACAAAGTTACGGTTAATTGGTGAAGCAGTTGGAAAAGTCAAGCAAGCAGAGCAATGGATTGAAAAATATGAATATCGCATTGAACGTATACGGTCACAAATTATTAACCAGTTAGGTACAAGCTTATCCGTTACAAACTTATTGTTCCTTGCTAATAAGTTGTATGTCCTAGGCCCATATGCTAGCTATGGTAGTTATAGCTTGTATCAGGCCTTACAACTTCAGTCACCTGCTAAACAACGTAAAGAATTGAATGAGTTGTCTTTAAGTGTGGAAATTCCCATTTCTAATCTACCAGAATATGTCGGTGATTATATCTTTTTATCTGCCTACGGTGACACCTCAATTCTGACCGAAAATGAAGCTTGGAAAGGGCTAAAAACTGTTCAAAAAGGGAATGTTTCCTTTTGTAATCCTTACCGTTTTGCTTTTGAGGATCCATATTCTTTAGATGAACAGCTGATGACGATTCAGCGCAGTTTACTAATATAAATGAATCAAGAAAGGTCACCTAGAATTTTTGATTAAGTAAAGGGCAATATCATACAAGAATTTGATTTCAGCATTTGCTATACTGGGCAGCAGGTAACCAGGAAGGGAGGCATAACTTATGAAGCAGGAAATGAGAATAGTAAAATATGATACACAATTAAAGGTTGAAGCCTATCATTTCAAGGGGATTATGCAAAAATTTCCTAATCATTTTCATGAATATTATGTGATTGGGTTTATAGAAAATGGTAAACGACTTTTATCTTGCAAATTTAAGGAATATATCATTGAACCGGGGGATTTATTGTTATTTAATCCCCGTGACAATCATGCTTGCGAGCAAATTGATGGAAAGACATTGGATTATCGCTGTATAAATATCCAACCAGAAGTTATGAGAAGGGCTGTCTTTGCAATTACGGGAAAAGAACAACTACCTTATTTTACTCCCCAGGTACTTTTTCATAATGAATTGGTAGCTGTACTTCGGGATCTACATCAGATGCTTATGCAGGAAGAAGCTTGCTTGAGGAAAGAGGAAGTTTTTTATTTTCTTTTAGAACAGCTAATTGAAGAATATACGGAACAGGGAATATCAACCAGTATTTCAGAGCAAAACACTAAAATAACAGCAATCTGTGTATTTTTAGAAGAAAGTTACATGGAAAATATTACACTAGAGGACCTATGTAATCTAACAGGATTGAGTAAATACTATTTACTTCGCTCCTTTACAAAGCAAATGGGTATCTCCCCATATAGCTATTTGGAAACTATACGAATTGATAAGGCAAAAAAAATGCTAGAGCATGGAGTATTACCAATCGAGGTGGCATTTAAGACAGGGTTTACTGACCAAAGCCATTTTTCTAACTTTTTCAAGAAGTTTATAGGGCTTACACCAAAACAGTATATGAATATTTTCAAGGATGCACAAAACTAATCTTATTTGCACAGAAAGGGTTTTTATGGGTACAAAAAAAGAGATTCACGGACATTTTTTAGCAGTAGTCACTATTTTTATTTGGGGTACAACTTTCATATCAACTAAGATCTTATTAGACGCCATTTCACCTATTGAAATCTTATTTTTGAGATTTATAATTGGGTTCCTTGTTCTGCTCCTTGTTTATCCTCACTGGTTTAGAGTGAAAGAAAAAAAACAGGAGCTATATTTTGCAGGTGCTGGTTTATGTGGTGTTACACTATATTATTTACTCGAAAATATAGCACTCACCTATACCTTTGCATCCAATGTAGGTGTCATTATTGCGATAGCGCCATTTTTTACTGCTTTCCTTGCACATTTATTTTTGGATGGCGAGAAATTAAGATTACAGTTTTTTATAGGTTTTGCTGTTGCACTTGTTGGAATTTTCTTTATTAGCTTCAACGGAAGTAGTAACTTAAAATTAAATCCATTAGGAGATCTACTAGCTGTCTTAGCTGCAGCTGTATGGGCTGCCTATTCTATCCTGACAAAGAAAATTAGCGAATTTCAATATAATACGATTCAAACAACAAGAAGAATTTTTTTCTATGGGTTGATTTTTATGATACCAGCATTATTTATTGTTGGATATAAACCAAATATAAATCAACTAATGCAACCAATTAATCTATTGAATATCCTATTTTTAGGGGTGGGAGCATCCGCACTTTGTTTTGTGACGTGGAATTCTGCAGTAAAAATATTGGGTGCAATAAAAACCAGTGTTTATATTTATATGGTTCCCGTAATTACTGTTATAACTTCGGTACTTGTACTGAATGAAAGAATTACAGGGGTTGCTGTGACTGGAATTATACTTACTTTAGTGGGATTATTTATTTCGGAGAGTAAATTTTTGCAAAACAAACATGGTGATTAGTTCCTTAACAGGTAGTATAGCTTTGAATTTTAAGAAGGGTAGAGCAAGGGAAGTTTCATTAATGGTATGCCACCTATTAGGCAACCCTGTGGTTGCATATCCTTGACGAGCAACTATAGGGTTGCCTATAATCTATATATGGATTGGGACAAAGATATAATATTCAAAGCACTTGGTGACTCGACTCGGCGGATTATATTAGATGAACTTTCCGAACGCAATGAGTTGACGTTGTATGAACTTACGACACGTCTTGTTATGAAATATAATCTTGACATTTCACGACAGGCGATAGCCAAACATCTTAATATATTGGAGGATGCAGGGCTTGTAATTTCGAAACGAAAGGGAAAATATCGAGTACTCACGTTTAACAAAGAACCACTAAGGAATTTGTTGAAAGGATGGTTAAATTAACATTATCAGTAATGATGATGTATGAGTTTTGCATTTTGTAGCCAGATTGTTAGAAGTGAACCACATAGATAAGGAGGATAAAACATGTTGAAAATTATTATTACTAGTATATTCGTCCAAGATCAGGACAAAGCATTAGAATTTTATACAAAAACGCTAGGCTTTGTAAAGAAGCATGACGTTCCCAGCGGAGCATATAGATGGATAACGCTTGTTTCTCCTGATGAGGAAGGTAGTATTGAGCTTCTACTCGAACCTAATGAGCACCCTGCTGCCAAAGAGTATCAAGAGAAGCTATTTGCTGATGGTATCCCAGTAACAATGTTTGGTGTAGCAGATATTGACAAAGAGTACGAACGATTAGTAGGAAACGGCGTAAAGTTTACTATGAAACCGACAAAAATGGGTGAAATCATAATAGCTGTCTTTGACGATACATGTGGCAATCTTATTCAGATCATACAGCAGTAACTTTATGAATTATGACCCATTTTATAAGAAGAGATTAGTTGTCATTTTACAATTAGTATGTTAATGGAATAGAAATAAAAGCGTGTTTGATCAATTTTCAAAACACGCTTTTTCTATTTATTCATTTATCAGGGGTTATTGACTTTATTCCAAGGATGCAGTTACTGAATATTTTTATGTTTAATTATACTTTTGTATACAAGCATTAAAGGAGAAGGATGCTTTAATCTATCATTTTCTAAACGGATTATTTTATTGGATATTTATGTTAAAATATATTCTTATCTTAATATAAAGTGAGGTAAAGTTGATATGGCATTTGAAAATGTGGTTTATCCAGCGTTTATAAGACAGGAAGAAGAGAGTTTCGGAGTTCATTTCCCAACATTACTTCCGGATTATGGGTGGGAGATTTGCTTAAGCTCAGGCTCAACCAAAAAAGAAGCAATTCAAAATGCGAAGAAGGCTTTAGCATATTTATTAGCAGGTGCTCTATATGATAATGAAGAATTACCAAGTCAGGCACCCATTCCTGCTAATCTTGTAACAGATGAGATGGAACTGATTTTTATAAAAACATCTTATAGCGATTATGCAAAGGAAATTGAGGATCATTTACCTGGACGTCATTGGCATATCTATTTTAACAGAGATGAACAAAGTGAATTTCGAGCTGTCGCTTATAAGAATAAACAAGGATTTTGGGATGTAAGGGTAGATGGTGATTTACCTATTGAAATCAAAAAAGAGAAGTTGTTACGACTTTGTCCTACATACCCTGAAATTTGTAAAGTACAACGACGAGTTGAGGCGGAAGAAGCATTCGATAGTTTTGTAATCAAAGTAAAAGAAATTTAGAAATGTTAAATTACTTCAAAACAATATAAAGATAAGAAATATTTATTTAGTATGAGTAGGAAGCGATTGTCAAACATGCAATCGTTTTTTTTATTGTTTATATATTCTGATTATTACGACTGATTTATCGATTGTTGTGTGACTGTAAAAATTATTTACCAATTCATTATCATCTCCTACCAGGTTTCGTTGTTTTCTTGAAAGTTTGCTCCTTCTATCAAAGGAGAACCTCCCGCTACAGGTAGAGAAAAAAAAAGACATCATTGATAATTAATTTTGTTGATAATAATTATCAATTAAAATTCCTATTAAGCTATATGTCGGAAGAGGAAATAGACAGAGGAGTGATTTTACAGAAGGATAGATGCTCTTTATATCATATATAGTTTTCTAACTAAAAGGAGGAGTTACAATGGCGGCAACAGACAAAAAGGTGGAGCAGCAGATTGATCCACGACGCTGGTATGCGCTGGCGGTCATTCTACTTCCGATACTGCTAAATTCTTTGAATACCTATATGATTCAAGTCGCATTGCCATTAATACAAAGTAGTTTAAATGCCAGTTTTACAGATGCTCAACTGATTATGACCTGTTTTTCGCTCAGTTTAGCCATCACATTAGTTATAAGTGGAAAACTTGGTGACATTTATGGCAGGAAGCGGCTTCTGCTTATTGGGGTGAGCGGATTCACGCTCATGTCTATGTTGGGAGGTTTTACATCCAGTTCGACAATCCTAATTGTCATTCGGATTGTGCAAGGAATTTCAGCAGCATTAATACAACCCCAAGTACTTTCCATGATGCAGATAAATTTTCTATCGCGTGAAAAAGGTCTTGTCTTCAGTATTTACGGTGCCTTACTAGGGTTCGGATTTGCATTTGGGCTTACATTGGGAGGCATTTTGGTTAATTGGAATGTATTTTCCTTAGGATGGAGAACTGTATTTTTTTTCAATATTCCCTTTGGTATTCTTGTTTTGCTATGTTTACCTCTGCTCCAGGAATCGCATGGCAACCGCACACAGAGAATTGATTGGACTGGTACAGTCTTCCTTATTAGCGGATTGTTTCTGCTAGTTTATCCGTTATCAGAGGTACAGAAACAAGGGTGGTCAAATTGGATATGGGGATGTTTGATTTTATCGTTAGTGCTCCTGCTTGCATTTATTGTAGTGGAAATTCATAAGCAAAAACAAGACGATGAACCACTTGTCAACTTGAAGATTTTTAAACAACGTTTATTTGGAGTGGGATTGCTTTCAGTTTTTTTTATTTATCTTAGCATGTTCTCTCTCTTTTTCATCTTGACATATTATTTGCAGTTTGGCTTACATTTTGATGCCCAAGCGACCAGTTTTGTTTTTCTGCCTCTAGGTGTCGGGTTTTTCCTAACTTCTCTAATTTCATCTCGAGTGGTGGACAAATGGGGGATGCCTGTGTTGAAAATCGGTGCGTTAATTACAGCAAGTTGCTGTTTTTTACTTATTTTATTATTGCATATTGATGCTAGACATCTGTTGCATCTGCCATATATATTGACTCTGCTAGTGTATGGGCTAGGACTCGGACTAGTTACAACGCCACTTACTCAAGTTGTGTTAAGTACCATTCCAGCAGAGGAAGCAGGGACAGGTTCAGGCTTGTTTAATACAGTAATGTATTTGGCCAATTCATTAGGAGTAGCATTGAGTAGTATTGTATTCACTGTTGCATTAGGACATTCTTTGACAAATGCGACCATATCCAACTATATAAGCGCATTTTCCGCCTCGTTAATGCTCTGTGGAGGACTCTCTCTGTCTGCTTATGTTTGTCTTGTTTTCTTATCTTCATTCAGCAGAAGACTCCCACCCCTCTAGTGGTGAGATGAATGCGGCTTTGGTTCCTTTTCAGTGAGTGTCCAAATACCTACTGAATGAAGATAAGCCTCCGGCGGATGTCACGGATTTTCAAAGGAATGAATTGTGCGGACACAATTCAAAATCCGTACGCAATTACGCCAAGGCGAAATTGATTTAACCGACAAAACAAATAGAAATCAAATTGTATAAAATTAGGAGGAAGAATATATGTTTATAAAAAAATACGTCTCAACCTTTATGATTGTCATGCTTTTCTTGTTAATATTATCTGCTTGCTCGCAAAGGACAGTTGAACACAAAGAGCCAAGTCAAAGTATTACCGAAGCAACTCAAAGTAACTCGATTGGAAAAAGCCATTACCCGTTGACTTTAACGGTTTATGACGATGCAGGCAAGGAAGTACAACAAACGATTGAAAAAGAACCGAAACGCATTGTTGTCATCGGGCAAGGTTTTGCAGAGTGGATGCTTGCTTTTGGAGAAGAAAAACGTATCGTTGGGCTAGCTTATTTGGACAAATCCTTTTCAGAATATGAAGAACAAATTAAAACACTTCCTATTATTACGGATATGTGGCCTTCAAAAGAGGCTATTTTAGAGTTGCAACCAGATTTGATTATCTCGATGTCTTCTGCCTTCCAAAAAGAACGGATTGGTGATATTTCATTTTGGAATAAGAGAGGCATTCCAGTACTTGCTGGAATCAACTATACGACTGGTCGCACCATCGACAGCTTTTTTGAAGATATTACGAATCTAGGAAATGTACTGAATATCCAAGATAAGACGGGTGCTTTTATAGAGCAGCAAAAAGATCAAATCAAGGAAATTCAGGAAAAAGCAGTGCTTGCAAAGGACAAGCCTAAGGTTCTGTTGCTTGGAACTAGTGGAGAAACGACTTATTATTATGGTCCAACACTTTGTCTTATTGATGAAATGATTGAAGGTGCAGGGGGAGAGTATGTCCAAGTGTCTAAGGAAACATATGTAGAGATGTCTGAGGAATCGATTCTATCTATAAATCCCGATAAAATTATCATTACTGGATTCCAAAAATCGGATAGTGAAGCGTTGATTAATCAATATATGAACAATCCAAAGCTGAAAAATGCGACAGCAATTAAAAATGGAAATGTAAAGGTTGTCGAATATACGACTGCTGTTCGTGGAAGTCTTGGGCTTACAGATTTGTATAAGGATGTTGCCCAATATATTCATCCTGAACTGTTTAAAGGAGAATAGGTATGATAACCACACAAAGAAATATGAAAAGTTGGGTAGATAAACGATACCTGTCCTCAACAATTATAATTATACTACTCATTGTTCTTGGTATATCCGTCGTTGTTTCGGTTTCTATCGGACAAATATCCATTCCCTATGCTCAATCTTTTTGGATATTGGTGGAGCATATCACAGGATTACATACTAACCACGTCACCGAAGATGCAGATGGCATGTTTCTAGATGTGATATGGCAAATTCGCTTTCCCCGAGTGTTATTGGCGATAGTAACAGGCGCAGGTTTAGCGCTATGTGGAACTATCATGCAGGCGTCTGTTCAAAATCCATTGGCTGACCCCTTTATACTTGGAATATCTTCTGGAGCTTCATTGGGTGCAACGTTCTCCATTATGCTTGGGTTTGGCGTAGGGGGTATCTTAGGAGAGCTTAGCGTTGCCACATGGGCATTTATCGGAGCCTTATGCGCAGCTGTTCTTGTTTTGGGTTTGGCTAGCATCGGTGGTAAAACATCCTCAGTGAAACTAATTTTAGCTGGAACTGTCATTAATGCGTTATGTAGTGCATTTTCAAACTTTATTATTTATTTTGCTAAAAACGCAGAGGGCATTCGCTCCATTTCTTTCTGGACAATGGGGAGCTTGGCATCTGCAGAATGGGGAACGCTCCCATTTGTAACAGTAGTGGTTCTTGCGGCCGGGTTATTTTTTCTGTTCCAATTTCGAGTTCTTAATACTATGTTGATGGGGGAGGAGACAGCGGTTACGTTAGGAATTAATCTAAATTATTATAGACGATTGTATATGATAATCTCATCGATTGTCACTGGCATTCTTGTCTCAACTTGTGGAATTATCGGGTTTGTAGGGCTTATTGTTCCTCATATAGTGCGTAGTGTTGTCGGGTCCAATCATAAGCGACTTGTTCCAGTTGCTCTTTTGTTTGGTTCCGTATTCATGATATGGGCGGATGTATTTGCACGTACAATTATTCTTAATGGAGAATTGCCACTTGGAATTGTCACGTCTCTTTTGGGTGCACCAGTCTTTATGTACATGTTAATTAAAAAAAGTTATGGATTCGGGGGAAACTAAATTGAATCTATCAGCAGAACATATATCAGTAACACTATCGGGTGTAGATATTGTAAAAGATATCAGTCTTCATGTGGAGAATGGACAATTTGTTGGACTTATTGGGCCAAACGGATGTGGAAAATCAACGTTATTGAAAAGTATTTATAAAGTTATTAAACCACAAAAGGGTCTTGTGCTTCTAGGTCAAAAAGATGTTCTAAACTCATCCACTCGTATGATTTCAAAGGAGATGGGGGTGGTTGGTCAATTTAATGAACTAAGTTTTGATTTTACCGTTCATGAGATGGTGATGATGGGGCGAACGCCACATAAACATCTGATGGAATCCGATAACAGGAAGGATTATGAGATTGTCGCGGATGCGTTGAAAAAAGTTAACTTGTCTGAGTATGCGGACAGAAGCTATTTGACATTATCGGGTGGGGAAAAACAACGTGTGGTACTTGCAAGAGCGATAGCACAGCAGCCTCAATTATTAATTCTTGATGAGCCAACAAATCATCTAGATATTAAATATCAACTTCAGATTTTAAAGGTTGTCAAATCGCTAAACATAGGTGTTCTTGCGGCTTTGCATGATCTTACTATGGCTGCCACGTATTGTGATATTCTTTATGTAATTAAACAAGGTCAAATTATGGCATCAGGAAAGCCTGAGGCAATATTGACCAAGGAGCTTATTGAACAGGTCTATGAAATAAATTGTGAGGTTTACTCAAATCCAATTACGGGGGATATGGCAATTACTTATATACCATAAAGTATAAAAAAGTGTTCCTTGCATTTGATAATCTACACAGTATAAAACATTGGCTTGACATGTAATTGTCAAGCCGTTTTACCGTTCATTTTTTGGTGTGAAGCGGTTTTTTAGCTTGTTATCCTCTACATCCAATTGACTAATCTGTTTAATAAGATCACTTGGATTACAACCATAATGCTTGCGAAAAGCAGTTGTGAAATTGCTGGCATTGCTATAGCCAACAGACGCTGCGGCTTCGCCTACATTTAAACGCTCTACTTCTAAGTACCAAAGTGCTTTCTCCATTCTTTTTTGCCGCACAAGCTCAAAGATCGTCATGCCAAACAATTCACGAAATCCCTTTTTTAGCTTAAATTCATTCATTTCAATACGCTTGGATAATGCACGAATAGATAGCGGTTGTTCAAAATGCTCCTGCACTAATTCATGGGCAAGTTCTAGTTTGAAAATATCACTGCGACGAAGCATCATATTTCCTCCAACATGACCATATCCATCTGACTCTCCGAATAGTGCTAAAAATTCTAGAGCCTTACTTTCTAAATACAAGCGTTTCATGGTTCCAAAATGTTTACAATGAATCATTTCAGATACACATCTTTGGATGGCAGGAGTATTCGGATATTGATCAATGTTTCCACGATGATGATTCAGCCATTTTTCCATTTTGCGTTTCTCCGTCACATCCTCGGCGTAGCGTAGCAGTTCAGCAGGAGTAAACCTAATTTCAAGGAGCTGATTTCGAATGCCTGCTTTTTTTTCCTCATAGACTCGAACGTCTTCCAAAAAAAGAACATTCCCTGTTTGGGCAATTGTTAGGCTGTTTTTTCCACTCCAATCACAATGAATTTCTCCGTTAACACAGTAACTCAATTCAAATAATTGGCATGATTCCTGAATGTGAAGTTTCATATCCTGCTTGAATGTGACATCTGTCAACATAATCTCCATACCGGGGCGAATCTTAGTTCTAATCAGATTTCCCCTGCCTATATGAGAAGGAATGGTGAGTTGCTGTTCCCAGTTTCTTTGCTGAACGTGTCCTTCGACCATTTCCGTAAATTGATCAAATAAATCATGAATCTGAGAAACGTTTAAAGTCACTTTATCTATCAACTCCTTTTTCTATATTTTTATATTTATTCTTGATAGTAACTAGCAAAAGAAATCTAGGATTACCACAAATGATAATTGTCAAATACACTATCTAGTCAGAGAAGAGGGAGATTTAACAGAAGTGTTGGAATCATGCTGCCGGCTTATCAGTATATTTTCTTCCCTCAGTTTATAAGCAGTACAATTTAGATGAATATGATTATTATTATCATTTAAAAGTATACTTGAAACTTCATTCTAGTTCAATATGGTGAAAGTTAACTTCAGACAATTGATTGAGGTTAAAAAGTTAATTTATAAATATAATAACAATTGAGAGAGTAACTGGTATCAGATATTTTCTGTATAAGTGAATTTTTATTTATCTAATTTATAATCACAGTTATTTAGAAAGGTTGATAGCATGAGTAAGAACTTTATTATTTTTGGAGCAAGTCAAGGACTAGGTGATGCATTTGTAAAGGGTTTACCTATAGAGGGTGATACGGTATGGATGGTGTCACGTACCCGACCAAATAGTTTAGATTTAAAGGATGGTGTAAATCGTAAGTGGCTTTCCATTGATTTAGCCAGTCAACAACAAATTCCCACTTTAAAAGAAACGTTACAGGATATTACAATCGATGTACTAATTTATAATGTTGGGGTGTGGGAAAAGCGTGGTTTCGAGGATGACTATACATTTGATCAGGATGAAATAGCCGATATTTCAAACCTAATCAATATTAATCTAACTTCCACTATTACCTATATTCAGGCACTTTTGCCTAACTTAAGACAGGCGAAAAATGGGAAAATAATTTTAATTGGTTCAACGGCAGGTTTAGATCATACGAATAATGCACAAGTTTCGTTTGTCACATCTAAATTTGGCTTACGAGGAATAACAAATGCGTTACGCGAACATGTGAGAAAAGATAAAATCTCCGTAACATGCATTAATCCTGGAGAACTTGCTGCGGAAATACCATATGAGGAAGGGGCAGAAAAGGCCATTCTTTTATATGAAGGTACTCGTATTCCTGTCCAGGATATTATATCCATTGTCCAATGTGTGATAAGTTTATCACCTGTTTCATGTGTAAAGGAAATTAATATCCCTGCTATAACAGATTTAAATGCTTGATTGTTTTATTTGGGTCAGGAAGTGGTGATTGGGTTCTCTTTCCGTCTGCTATAATATGAACCAGTTAGGAAATCATTTGGTTCTTGTTAAGAATATAGTCTGATAGTTTAAATACAATACATAATTCCTCAAGTGAACCGATGTGATTTTTTTAATATAAACAAAGGGGATAAATTGATATGTTGACATACGAGCTATTGGATACAAGATTACTAGCAGACGAAGGAACAATTAGCCCTGTCACGCTGACTGGCCCATTTCCTGCAATCATAGTTCCTACGCAACCAATAACTATTCAAACTACCAATCGCACCTGGCTAATAGAGAAAGGGCAATTTATAGTCCTTCTTTACCCAGAGCAGAATTTTACTATGCTACCGAGCGACAATGAAGTATTTGCCTTAGTAAACAGTATTTCATTCAATAGCTATCGGTTGGCTAAACGGGAAAAAGATACTCTACTCTATGTGGCTGAGACGGCACATCTTCCAGAGCATGGGCAGATAATGGAATTTCCTCACTATGCAGAAGGCTTGCTATATAATTTGGTAGAGCAGTTTCGTCAGACTCAGAAAATGGAGGTTGGACACAAGCTTCACTTGCTCCTGCATGAGTTGATCGATATCATTTTTGAAAGAAAGCAAGTAGATAACTGCTTTCTAACGAACGATAAAGCTATACAACAGGCAGTTACATATATCCAACAACATTTTGAAGCACCGTTAACACGTTCTTTTATGGCTCAAATGACGGGTTTTAACGAAAGCTATTTTTCCTCGTTGTTTAAGAAGGAAACAGGTTGGAGCTTTGCTGAATATGTGAATCAAATCCGAATTGATCAAGCGAAGCTCATGCTCCTCGGGACGAACGACAAATTGCAGGACATTGCGTATCGAACAGGCTTTGCGGACGGCTCGTATTTGGGAAAGACTTTTAGCAAGTACGTTCATCTTTCGCCTAGCAGCTTTCGTGGCAGAAAGCATACAAACCGTATAGTCGGAGTACAATTTGTTGGTGCATTACTGGCATTAGGCATTCAACCACTTGCCACTACGCGTGAGCTGCTTCAATCATCCCAGTTATTACGCAAACGATTACCTAATATTGTAGAAGTTGAGTCAGCTAACCAAGTAGAAGTGTTTCGACAGCTAGCACCAGATTTAATTGTTGCTCCTACTTATTTGTACAACTATCCAGACGAGCTTAAAGAGCTAGAGCGAATTGCACCAGTTCTGACCATTCCGTGGGGAAAGATGGATAAGCTAGAGGAGGTACGGTTGCTTGGAAAACTACTTGGACGAACACAAGAAGCTGAGAGTTGGATTGCCAACTTGCAGCAGTCAGCCCTAAAAGCAAGACAAGTCATTACACCATTTCTAGCACCGGGAACTACAGCAGGCATATTTGAATTAAGCTATGATAATTTATGGCTGATTCCTTATCTTTCGGTACGCTCTGTTTATACCTTGTATCAGCTACTAGGTTTGAGTGCACCTGAGGGAATTCAACAGGAGGTGCTCCAAACGGGTCTCCATCGTAAGGTGAAAGAGCAGGAATTGCCTCTCTATGCGGCAACTCACATGTTCCTGATTGTTCCAAGCGACGATACCGAGGCTTTCAGGACCAAGCTGATGGAGCGCTCTGTTTGGCAGCGCCTTGTGTATGAACAAGGTTGCCAACTGCATTTACTTAAGCTGAATGAATTTTGGTTTGATGATGGGCTGTCATTAGAGCTTCAGCTTGCTTTAATGGTAAAATTGTTAACTACTCAAAACTAAATCCAACAATTTTCCCTGTGGAATATCCAATTTATATACGTTGTCCTTGTACAAGACTGTCCTTATAATGTAATTATCATCGCGAATGATAATCATTATCAAAATAGGAGGTTCTATCTTGTACTTACATAAGATTATAAAAACCGTATTATTTCTTACCCTGATAATCATGCTAACAGCTTGCGGTAATTCCAATGATACTACTAAGTCATCCGTTGAGCCGGAAGCAACGACCAAAATAATCAAAACAAAACGTGGGGATGTTGAAATTCCAATCAAGCCTGAACGAATTGTAACAGATGGATATTTACCTGAGCTGCTTGTGCTTGGTGTGAAGCCGATTGGTTCTACACAATGGGATTTGGAGAACAAAGTCATTAAAAATCAGATTGACGGAATTGCCACGACGGGAGAGAGGTCGCTTGAGACAATAGTGGAGTTGAAACCAGATTTAATCGTAACTTGGGTGAACGATGAAACTATTATTCAGCAGTACGAGAAGATAGCACCAACCCTCTCTATCCCTTACGGCTCCACAAGTGATATTTATGAAACGATGCGTTACTTAGGCGAGGTTCTGGACAAGGAAGCTGAAGCTGAGCAATGGATTGATAAGTTAGATAAGACGTCTGAGACAGCGAGAAAAGAGCTTGCGAATATTATTAAACCAGAAGATACCTTTGCACTTATGGGCGTATTTGTAGTTGATAAAGGTTTCTATATTTATGGTGACGGGGGCTACAGGGGTGGAGAAGCGATTTATAAACATCTTCAATTGAAGGCACCAGCGAAACAGGAGCAAGAAATGATCGGGAAAGAAGCGTATAGACAAATTTCGTATGAGGTCATTCCTGAATATGCTGGCGACTATATTTTTATCGATCAGGGCGATTTGATATCTGAAGTATGGGGAGAGAAAGAAAGGCTTTGGAACTCTCTTGAGGCTGTGAAAAATAATCGTGTATATAAACTTGACCCTGATTTATTCTGGGGCAATGATCCAATATCATTAGAGCTTCAAATCAAGGAAGTTGTAAAAATGCTGAGTGATAAACAGTAAATCATGAGTTCTTTTTATAAAACAGAGTAGTTGGGTGAATTTTTAGGGCTCTTCACCGTAACATATTTTACTATAGAAGAAAAACGAAAACTCCGTATCGTAATTATTGTCCAGACAAACCACGAGAGGAGTTTTCGCTTTGTACATTAAGTTTATCAAATGCCATAACAATTACCATCTTTTTTCGAAGTTTCTTCCCCATGATGAAGAACTAAATGCCTCTATAAACATGAAGTTTTCATTATTATCATCACCCAAAGAAAACTGTCTTACGTTTATTTTTTTATTTCGAAAACCTATTTTTATATCTTTTTCAACTCTAAATGAGCAAAAATAATTACTTATATTTCCACTATGCTAGAAGGAGCTTGTAGCGGCGGCGCGAGACTCCAGCAGGAACAGCACAAGACGTAAGACGCAACAAACCGCGCGGAGCGAGGGTTGCGGCTTACGCTGTGCCTGCGGAAAGCGAGTGCCAGAGCGGAAAGCTCCTATCACTTTAATAGAATGGAAGAAATTGTTTTGAAATTTGCTCATTGTAAGTTTTTCAATATGTATATTATTGGGAATGGTTATAAAGTTTTATCGAAAATAATGTTATGATATATTCACTGTGGGGGATTTTAGGTAAAAGGAGAGTGATCAAGTGAATAAAATAGTTTTACCAATACTAATAGTTATTATTTTGACCGGATGCAATGTATTCCCTACTGGTATTCATAAACAACCAGAAGGCCAAGCCATTTTTGATGGGGAGCATTATAATATGTTACCAAGTAAATATGAATGGAAAGAGGACGATGTTGAAGTAAAACTAAAAGGTTCTCCTGATATTAGCGAAATAGCAGATAACTTTGAAACATTAGAAGTCGAAAAAGGAGATATAATAAAATTTAAAATTGATAAGAATCCAATCTCCATTACGGCAACTAAAATGTATGAAGATGGCACAATTGAAAATGTTGAGATTAAAGGTGAAAAAATAACCATGCCATCTAAAGAGGGGTATTATATTTATGAGCTTAATGCTATATGGAATAAAGGAAAAGAATCTTTTGTTTTTGATGTTAATGTAAAATAATCAAGGAGCCTTCAAATTCTCAGTTAAACGAGCGTAAGAAAAATAGAACTGTGTAAACTAAACTGTACACTAAGATACATTTGCGCCTCGATATGCGTCACGATGCCATTCGTGCGTTTGCTTTTGTTGTTTCACCTTAAGGAGGGCATTTTTTCTGCTGTCATTAATTTTTCTATTAGAGAATCTATAGCGACCCCGAAAGCCAGACCTTCCACACGGTTTACCTAATTTAATTAACCTTTCGTCATTTGCTCTTTTTAACGGAAGGTGGTGTGAGAGGTCGACTAGTCAATTAATGGCTAGTCTCCTACTCGGTTTGAGCTTTTAAAAACAAGAGACAATTCTGTTCATTTTGCCCGAATTCAAAGCCTGCCCCCACTTAAATTTTACTACTCATTCATTTCTAGTTTTACTTTCTTGGTTCACTAGCTTAGGAAACTGATAATCCGTTCATAAAACAATAAATAATTTCTTCCTCTAACTGACTTATTTTACGATTAAGTTGAATTGATAGCTCATTAACCAAATTCAAGTGGTTACTTTGATGCTTTTCTGTTAAATCACACATTAGCTTTAATATATTTATATAACCCATAAAATGCTCTTTTGTTAATGGAGTTTCATGCGAAAGCACATAGATATCGGCGTCAAACTTTTCAATATTTTCTATGAGATGTCTAACATGATTAATCTTATATAGTGGTTGTTGTGTGTAAATACTTGGATACAAACAGTCACCTAAGAAAAGTACTTTTTCCTCCTCTACAAAAATAATTGAGGAATCATCTGAATGATCTCCACCTACATGTTTGACTACACATCGAATTCCACCTAAATCAATTTCCATTTTTTCTTTAAAAGTAATATTAGGTAAAGTGATGGTAATATTTCTATCTACTCCAAATTCTTTTTTTATCATTTCTGAGCAAAATTGAGTCTCTAAGCCTTTTTCTACACGATTATCTAAAGCTTCGTCAGACCAATCATATTCCATTATTTTTTCAAGATACTTTTTTGTCTTTTCATGTGCTATTGTTAATAAATTCATTTTATTTGTTCCAAAGCTATGATCCCAATGCCAATGTGTTAATACGACAGAATGGTAATTAGTTGTTTGATATTGATCTAATTCATTAAGAAATAACTTAGCATGTTTGTCAGAATTTCCTGCATCTATTATTAAAGTTTGGTGTATCCCACATATGGCAGACAATATTGGTCGATCTGTTTCAGGATCATGTGGTAAATAGTGTATGCGATTAGTGAGTTGCTTTAAATTTTTCTCCATGAGCTTAACTCCCTTTGTTATTTGTTCCGACAATTTTTTCTAATGTATCAAGAACATTTTTTAACTCTGTTAAACTTACTTTCGAATAATATTTTTCTACAAGTATATCGTCAATTTTTTTTAAAAGCTGTTGAAACTCTTGACCTCGATTTCCAAGTGAGATTAAAGTCTCTCTACGGTTTATTGAATTCTCCTGACGAACTATCATTTTCATTTCTTCCAGCTTTGAAATAACTTGGCTAACCGCACTCTTAGAAATATCAAAATGATTGGCAATATCATTCGCAATTACCGGCTCATTACGAATGATAAAAAACATGATAATTTCTTGTTGTGGAGTTAAGTGAAAGTTCTCTAATTCCTCAACCTCCTTGGTTTCTTTTAAAACTAACAATTTAAACTGCTCAAATTTTTGATTGATTTTGTCTATAAGTATTAAATAATCATGCATAGTTGGATCATCCTTATCTTTTTGTTAAGTTAAGTTTACTTAACTATTTAGTGATTGTCAATCATTTGGGTATTTGAGAAATACATTTTTTATTCCTTCAATATAGTCATGTAATAAACGATCCACCTTTTGAACAAGTTCTTCGGTAAAATCAAGTTCGCCTGGGGGTCAACTAAATGCCATAGTAGTAATGCACACTGTGAAAAAGGTGACAAAACTCATAATCATCAAGTAATTTCAATTGCTTCTCATTCTAATGTCCATTTCAGTAATTCATAAATATTCTCATATAAAATGTCGTTAATTTAATTGCGCTGACTTCCTGTATGGATATATTTTCCGAATTATTACTTTGACTTAGAACCATAAAAAATAGTAGCACAAACGATGACCTTGGTTTGTACTACTAATGTCAGTATGTTTTAGTTGCTCGTTTTAATGGTATGGTTACAATAATTACATTCGTGCCAGTTACTATTTTGAGATATTTTCTCGAGTTTTTCTTGTTTTCCACATGCTGGACACATATCGCCTGGTTGATAGTCTGGGCGTGCCTCTGCTCCTCCACAATGAATACAGACGTAATATATTCCGTTTGGCTGTACTTTGAAACGACTTTCCCGGCTATCAATTGTTAGGCCACAGCAACGGCAATGATTAATATAAATACCGAAATCATGCCCATTCTTACCATTTGCATGAAGACAATTATAGACGGTCACATTGTAGCTTGCTGTTAAGCGTGAATAGCTCCAATTTACTTTAAATGCTTCCTTACAATAACTGCATTTTAAACGTTCAAGAATTTCTTCAATTCTGTTGATCCAGCCAGCAAGCTTATTAACGTACGTATCACCTTGATTTAACTCAGGCATATTAGAAGAAATATTGGCTGCTAATAATAACTCATGCAGTGTCCAGTTGTCATAGTTTCTATCAATATTCCCAAACAGATGAGCACCGTGGTGTCTATTGTTTGATTTTTTTTGGAAATAGCAGGCTCTACGTATACGGGGACAATAAGCCCCGTTTTCAATTGGAGAATAGAAACGACCTTCACAGTAATGTACAGCGCTAGCCCTAGTTATTTGTAGATTACATTTTGGTAAGATAGGAATGATTTGAATGGTATTATGAGTGTTTAACTGGTGAATAATATCCTCTTCAATATATTTGCGCATTCGTTTGAAATACATGTTTTTCTTCTGTTCATGGTGCACATCACTTAATAATGCGTGAAGAATAAGTAGAATTCCTTTTAGCTGTTGATTCGATTCGTTTTTCCCAATGACTTCGAAACTTTCCTTAAAGTAAGCCTTTGTTGTTGGATTTTCTATGATGCTTTGAGTGATACGAAAGACGATTAGTGTTTTGGCATCGTTATTGAATAAATCCCAAGTTATAATAGGGCTTACCATAAACTGATTAAACAGTAGTTGCACTTGTTTCTCTCCTGTTAAATAAGGAAAAAACGTATCTATTTTATAATAATCTTCTGAGATGTGGTGAATAAACCTCTTTTTATCCTTTTCAGACAAATCGTTAAACACTTTTTGATAAAGTGATAATTTATTGTCGCTGCATTGTATTTTTTCAATTCTCTGAAGCAATATAGGTTTTGAAATGTAAGAATAAATCTCATCGTTTATTAATATTTGTTCATCCAATTCTCTAGTTAAATGCTCCAGTGCCTTTTCCTCTAATATTTCGCTGAGGGAGATTGAAAAAAACTCCGGTGCAAACTTATCCGTTTCACTATTAATCGTTGAAAAGCATTCGATGAGCTGTTCAATATGCGTGTTTGTTAAGCCGTGTTTTTTCGACTCCTCATTTATTTTTAATATGGTCATTCGCTTAAATTGATATGGGTTTTGCTTTAGCAGCTCTTTCGTTTGTTCGTTTGACATCCATTGTGTAGGTGTTAAGTCATTCCAATTGCCACAATACAGATTGTGCCTTTGAATAGTTTTGATTACTTTGGTAATGATGTGCTGCTGCCATTGTTCGTATTCAAAAAGCTCCTTCCAATCGGATGGTCCGATGCTTACAATCTTTTGTAATACGGGGTAATGCTGTAGTGATTGTATGGAATAATCGTCAATCATTCCTTCATTGATGAGGCTTAAAGAATAGATTAATTTTTCATTCAGCTCTTGAGAAATGATATCGAAATCTGATGCGATATACTCGATATCTCTAATTGATAATCGCTCTGTTTGCAGAAAATAAGCAAGTATTTCTTCACTTGTGAAACTAGTTAATGGGAAAGCTAAAGCCTCCACTCCATGTTCTAGCATATATGCTGTAACTAATTTGACAACTTCTGCTCGCATCTCAAATGTTATAAGTCGTGCTGCAATATGTTTGGCAGGTAGAAAAGAAAGAGCCTTACTGAATGCTTCCAATAATTGTTCTTTCGAGGCTTCATCTAAATGAATCACTTTGTGCACTTTGCTGTCATCTTTAGGGTTTTTACTGAATAATACCAATAAACCTTTACTTAATTCAGGCTGCTTTAAAGAGCTTTGTAATGATTTTTCGCTTATATAATATTCTTTACCAGACAAATCCGATAAAAAGCCGAATTTATTGATGCGACCTTCTCGCGTTTTGCCACCATACCAATTAATGTTACCAATTTCCAAGGGAATTCCTCCAAATAGTCCTATCATTTCTAATATATTTCTTTTCAAGTATATAGCATAATTACCATAGTTCAATATATCAAGCGAGTGAAAATGGGTTATAGTCTATTCCAAATAAACATAAATTGCGCTGCATCGGATTCAAGGGCGATTCGATGATATTCTGTCGATTCATCCTCTGTAATTAAGCGGCCTTTTTGAACATTTAAGATAGCATGTTTAACAGATTCAGGATGTTCAATCGAATAGTGAGAATCTTTTAGCAGGGTTAGGGCAGAACGACATTTATGTTTATCGATGCGGTCATTTTTTCCTTTGAAATACAACTTAATAAGGTATGGGATATCATCGATGATTAACCCGAGCTCTGGAGTTGAACGTACGGTTAATTCATCACAATACCAATTGGACTTACCAGGTTCAAACCACTGCACATTTTTATTTTTTAAGAATTTTAAATAGGCTTTTACAGCTTCCTGGTAATTCTTCTGACGTGCAGCAATGGCATTGTCTACGATGGCAAGTAAATAGTCATCATTAAAACAATTTTCATGGTATTTTTTTAAGCCTTCGCGTAATGCTTTCCAATAATCTTTAATCGGATGATAGTCTCCCTGATACTTAATGTCTTTCACAAACTTCGTCTTAGCAGCACTTCCCTTCATCGTGAAATCGGTAAATTGTGTTAAACCGATGGATGGCTTTGTGATAATCGTCACTTTATATCACCCTTCTTTTATAAAAAATCATTTGTTATAGATTAGTATTATATTGGAAAGGGGAAATTTATATGATTTTAGGGAAGGCATATTGTGCAAGTGGGATAGTGGTAAAAACTACTTAAATTGGTACTTTGACCTTTTAACACAGAAGAAATTATCAGGATTAGAAATCCAAAGGAATAGCGATTATAGAGTATATAGTTATTCAATCAACCAGTTGTCGATTTTGTAGCAGCAACTGGTTGTTTTATTTTTCTTGCATTTGGATGTGGATACGATATTTGGATATCTTTTATCGTTGCAGTTAATTTTCTATTAAAAAAATTATAAAAATAGGGCTCAACACCAAAATCTGTTCTTGCTAAAAAAGAATACAAAAAAACATCTGTATCCGCTAGAGTTGAGAGTACGACCAAACAACACAGCGAG
>NZ_JBNNMG010000053.1:0-37396 GCF_050272555.1 Lysinibacillus sp. NPDC047702
ATACATATTTAGAAATCGGTCGTTTCTTGAAGGTATCGTGGTGGAAATCTGCCCACATTTGGCTTCGAAAAATCAAAGGAAAATGCGTACCATAAGGGATTTCTCATCTCTGTTGTCTTCGTCAAAGGTTATAGTAAAAAAATGGATGTTCACTACCTCTGCTTACGTGTCTTTGTTTTTTTTCTAATTGTAGAAAAAAATAAAACTGAAATTTCGGTTAATATTTATGCGATGCTAGTGTAGAACTATATAATTATTTTTCTTCACTTTTTTTACCATCTTACATACTTTCGGTAGAATAGTGGTGGGAATACACTTTATTCCCAAATAAAATATTAAGCAAAGGGGAATTATTATTTATGACTGATTTTAGGCTTAGAATGAAGAAAAGTGTAGAAATTTTAGATATGAAGTTACAAGAAATTAATGATGCTAAAATGGCTATTGGGAGAAAAAAAGTTTGGAGCGATACAGAAAGATATAAGTTGAACATGGAAACATTAACTTGGATTATAAATACCGATTCATTACTTTTTAAAAATGATAAAGATTATGAAGAATGCAAGATTAATTTTCAGAAAAAAATAGAAAGCAATTTCAAACGGAGTTTAAAAAACATTCACTTACTTATATAAAAATGACAGAGAATGGCTTGAAGTCAATTTTCCTACACAACGTGATACCTTGCGCACACAAAAGCATTCAATTGTTACTGTAAATGATGCAAGATAAATTTGAAATTTAGAGAGAGGGATGTTACTTGAAAAGAAGCGTATTATATATTGAAGATAATGAGAAAATAGGCAGTTGGGTAAAAGAAGAATTGGAACAGCGGGGGTTTTCAGTTCAATGGCTGCTTTCAGGTGAAGGAGCCGAAAGAGAAGTAAATCAGCATGAATTAGTTATTTTGGATATCATGCTACCCGGGTTAGACGGATTTACTGTGGGAAAACGATTAAAGAAGGTAGCTCCTGCCGTTCCTATATTGCTGTTATCTGCTCGAACATCGATAGAAGATAAGGTAGATGGTTTAAAATTTGCTGATGACTATTTAACGAAACCCTTCCATACGGATGAATTAGTTGCAAGATTAGAAGTATTAATCCGTCGAAGTGGTGGAACACATTCCGAGCGCATTTCATTAGGAAATGATATTGAAGTAGATCCAGAAGTTCAAATGGTATACGACAAACGCACAGGTGAAGAAATTATATTAACAGGGAAACAACATCAAATATTAATGTACTTCTTACGCCATCCTAATCAGGTTTTACCCAAAGAACAAATCTATGAAGCCATTTGGCAAGAACCTTATATTACTGGTGATAAAACAATAATGGTGCATATCCATCGATTGCGTCAAAAGTTGGAACTTCATCCAGATTCCCCAGGAATTATTGAAACGTTGAAGGGAATAGGCTATCGGGTGAAACTATGAAACAGAATAGATCATTATTTCGTCGTTTTCTAAAAGTGCATTTTCTATTTATCTTTTTTCCTCTTCTTGTGCTTATTTTCTTCACTTCGTTCGTTCCTGTTAGCAATGAAAAAGAAATGAATATGTTAAATCTGTTTTACTTTACCGTACTTTTGTTTGGTTTTATTATTGTCGCATTTGTTGTAATATCTTGGCTGTTCTTCTTGAGACTTCGTAAACGTCTCACCCGCTTACAGGAAGTCATGTCATTTTCAGCTAATAATAATTCATTTCCTAAACCAATATCTGTTCAAACGAATCGTATGGATGAAATAGACCAATTAGGAAGTTCTTTTAATTGGATGATTCAGCAGCTTGAAGACAGTAGAAGGCGAGAATATGAAGAGGAATTCTTACGCCATCGACTCATTGCGAATTTATCTCACGACTTACGAACGCCACTTACCATTTTGAGAGGACATATCACCAGATTAAATAAAGAATCAAGGAGTTTTGAAGGGCAAGACTCATTAGCAGAGATGAACCATACGATTACAAGAGTCGGAGATCTAATGGATGATTTACTTTCCTATACATTGCTTACATCAGGGAAACATCCTTTTCATCCCACTTCAACAGATATTGTACGATTAGTAAGAGCATCTGTCGCTGAGTGGTATCCTGCATTTGAAGAAAAAGAAATTCAGTTAGATGTTGATTTACCGATAGAGAAGACTTTTTATTGGGAAGCAGATCCTAAATGGATGACACGAGTTCTGGATAATTTATTTCAGAATATTCTTCGCCATGCAGTAGAGGGAAAATATACAAACATTGTGGTTGATGTAGAAAAAGAACTGATCATTGTTGCAGACAGAGGTCCAGGTATGGATAACTCTTCCTATGAGGGTGGGGCGGGGATTGGTTTATCGGCTTCAAATTATATGTTAAAAAAAATGAAGCTGAGAGCTGACTTTACATCAAATGAAAATGGTACAAGAGTAGCTATTGGTAGAGCTTAACCTAAAGTTAACCCAGAAGTAAACAACAAGATAACCGAAATGTAATTTTGCTTCTTTATAATTAGAACCATAACAGAAAGGAAGTGTTATGGTTGCTTACGATTAATAACTTAGTCAAACATCGCGGAACTCAAGAAATCTTATCAGGTATCAGTTTTAAAGCTAGACCAGGTAGAGTAACTGGTTTTTTAGGTCCAAATGGGGCTGGGAAAAGTTCAACACTTCGCATCCTGCTTGGATTAGATCGTGCCACCTCAGGAAGTGCACTCATTGATGGAGTGCCATTTGCAGAAATACAGAATCCTCTAGCAACAGTAGGTGCTGCACTTGATGGATTTGGAGCTCATCGTATGCGTACAGGACGGGCACACTTGCGCTGGATTGCTCGTGCCGCAGGGTTGCCTCGCTCACGTGTCGAGGAAGTTCTGGAAATAGTAGGTCTTAGTAATGCGGCTGGGAAAAGGGTCGGCAATTATTCCCTTGGCATGGGGAGAAGACTTGGAATGGCAGCGGCACTACTTGGGGATCCAAAAATATTGGTTTTAGATGAACCCGTAAACGGGCTCGACCCAGAAGGAATTCGTTGGATTCGGACATTTTTACGTGAACGCGCTGAGTCTGGAAACACGGTGTTACTATCCAGTCATCTAATGGGAGAGCTTGAAGAGACTGTTGATGATGTGGTGATTATTAATCATGGAAAAATCGTTGCAAATGGAACATTGAAAGAAGTAATAGGGAATCATTCCACGCTGGAGGAAGCCTTTTTTGCCCTGACATCTGAACATGCAGGTGATGTTGTATGAGAGCATTCAACGCGGAACTATCTAAACTGCTCTCCTTGCCGGGCATTTGGCTTGCTTTTCTTATTGGAGCATTTGCCCCAGCGGTCATTGCTGCCTTGGACAGTACAGCACAAAAAGAGGAGATTATAGCTGGAGTTAGCACACGTCTATCGGAAGTTGGCTATATTGGTTTAGGTCTTGGCGTGCAAGGTATCATTATTCTTGGTGTGCTTGCTGTCAGCAGTGAGTATTTGACAGAGAGTAGTGAATCTGGTGGAGGGAATCAGATTACAACGAGTTTAACCGTTGTTTCATCCCGACTTCATTTTTTGGTGGCAAAAGCAGGTGCTGTGACAGTGATCAGCGTTCTACTTTCTATTATTGCTATTCTAACAACTGTGTCTGCAACAAATCTTATTCTTGGTGAATACGCCCCTGCATTTGAAGCATCTAGACTGATCGGCGTGGTTTGTTACTGGACATTTACTGCTCTTTTAGCATTTGGGATTACGGTTCTAACTAAGAATGGAATTATCCCGCTTACTGTGCTCATGATAAATTCATCTGTTGTGACAGTCTCTTACCTCCTTACTAAGGTTACAAAATTAGCGTTTTACTTACCAGATAAGGCAGGCTTTGATATGTTTATGTTTACGAGCGACAGTTTTCACACCCCATTCACAGGTGGTTTAATCATGTTTGCTTGGGTAGCTGTTCTTTTCATTGTCGCAGCCATTGTATTCCATAGGAGGGACGTTACATCATGAGTGTCTCTTCTAGTAGAAAGATAACACTAATCCTTGGTGCTGAACTGGATAAATTAGTTACATTACCATTGATAAGTTTCACACTTATTGGTACATTCATTCTTAACTTAGTTTTAGTGGCTGCTTTTACTTCTGCTGGTCTGCATGGGGCAGCAGGAACGCAAAGTATCCTGAATACAGGACTTGCTTCTATGGGATATCTTCAAGCAGGGTTCATTATTCTAGGTATCTTAGCTACTTGTTCTGAGTATACGGGTGGACAGATTCGAACTACTTTAACTACGATCCCTTGGCGTGGGTTTCAATTATCCACGAAGTATTTAGCTTTGGCAATTGTAACCATTCCTATGGCGTTTATTATTGCTGCATCAGGTGTACTATATGCTTTTATTATGATGAGAGACACAGCATTAGTGATTGAAATAGACGCTATGATAAAAACTTTAGTAGGTGCAACCGGCTATCTAACATTAACCACCCTTCTCAGTGCAGCTATAGGTGTTCTACTCAGACGAACCACTCCTGCTTTAGTGGTACTGCTTGGTCATTATTTTATTGTCAGTCCATTATTGAGAGATTTTTTACCCAGTATTAAAAATTATTTTCCGGATACGGCAGGATATTATATGTATATGCCGCCTTCCTCTGATGAAATAAATGTCCTTACACCAATGCAAGGGACAGGCGTTTCAATGTTATGGACACTGATCTTTATTACAGTAGCTATTGTATTTTACCGTAAACAAGATGCCTAAGTTTAGGTTTCATCATTTATATAAAATAAGGAAATTGATTTATAGCTACGGTATAATAAATTCGGTAAATATTCAAAAATAGGAAATAATTACATAAAAGGAGGTAGAAATGGAATCGCAATTAAGTGTTGAAAGTAAAGTGAAAAATAATGATGTAAAAGCAATAATAGGGTTTCTACTCATATTTTATTTGGTATGGACAATTAAAGAATTATGGTTAATTGACTACATTTATTCGTTCGGTGAAATAATCTCCCCATTATTAGAGGCGTTGGTTAAGGGGTTTGTATGGATTGTTCCAACTTGGTTATACATAAAATATTATTTACATACTAACCCATTTGACTACTTAAGAGTGAACGTTAATGTTAAAAGAGGTTTATTTTGGGGAGTAGTTCTTTCACTGTTAGTTGGCTTATATTTTGCATTTGAAACATATATTATTAATCAGCAATCATTTCAATTTTCATTATCCCTTGATGATTACCTTAATGGTTTTCTTATGGCAGGGCTAGCTGAAGAAATTGTTTTCAGGGGATTAATTTTACAAGAAATCAATAAAAAAATGGCTTTTTGGAAAGCAAATATTGTAACTGCTTTACTATTTTTGGTCATTCACTACCCAATTTGGATTTACAATGCTGGATTCTATGATTTCTTTATAGCTGGGACCCATATATATGTTTTTGCAATAGGTTTACTTTTTGGTTTTGTCTATAAAAAGACAGGTTCATTATGGTCGGTTGTGTTGTTGCACGCGTTGCATAATTTTTTTGTTACTATTATTTAGTTTTGTAGATTAACTCTGCCATTATGATTGAACAGTAACAATTTTAAAAAACAGCCATAATTTAAAAGTGCCTTCCTTTATACAATAGAGGAAGGGACTAGCTTTTTAAGCCTAAAATCAACTAATTTTATTTTTTATACCAGCCCTACATAAATTAGCTACTAACTTAAATATACTAGGGTACAATTGAGTTGTGTACACACATCACATGTAGCTTTTTAATAAAGTTTGATCAAAAACATCTCACAAACCAGCATTTTTCTATATATAAAAAGACTCCATTTTGAAAAAAATTTGATCAAAAAGGAGTCTTATATTGTAATACTAAGATTGATTTTTATAAAAAAGTTTGATTATTTTCTTCCTATGTTGTTCAACAATCTCGCCCGATGGTTGAACAGTAATTTACTCTATATAGTCAATTAACTTTGCTGGAACTTGCTCAAAAATATAAACTTCAGGGTTATTAAAAGGCTTATTATTTAAATAATCTTCGAGAGTGTTCATACTTGCCCAATAATTTTTCATTAAATCTTCCTTTGAAGATAATCCCTCAATAATACGCCCTTTGCCACCATCATACATGTCCTCAATATAAGCAAATAAATCACTTGATATATCTCGGTTAAAAACTAAAATTTTATCACTAAACACTGGAAACCGATAGTGAGGACTTTCGTCGACTTCCAAATCTACTCCGAAAGCAACTTCAAAATCAATCCATTTTGGTAAATTTGCTGGTCTGAAACGCTCCGTTAAATCTGGAAATAAATTAGCACTCTTGGAATACCACTTGGTTGACGTCTTGTAATTTAATCCTTCCTTTAATACGATTTGGGGACTTATATTTTCGAAGATATCATTGTGAATAACCATATGATATAAAAACAAACGAGTTCCTCCTTTCCTTAAATAAAGGTTCCTAAAAAAATCCTCAATTAAACTACGCTCTAATTTGATACGTTCAAAACGAATAGAAGTTCAAGTACTGTTTACAAACTAATTTCTCGTGAAAAAAATTCAATTACCTGCAAATGAACTAAATGCCCTTTAACCATTTTTTTCTGCCTTCTTGTTCAACAGACCTGCGTTGATAGTTTAAGTGCATTTCTTTAATCTCTCATAATTTTAACATAAATATCCATTTAGAGGGATTGTTTAACAATATGGCCCTTTTCATGAATAAAGACGCTTTCCTTATTACGGAAAAGCGCCCGTTAATTGAAGAAACACCCCCTCTTTTATTACACATTATCCTTCGTTTAGTCCTTTTCATCCTTAACAAAGAAATTAATCTCCTTTAAGTGCTCAGGTATGTGCTGCGTATCTAATTTGGATAATATATTCCGAGTTTTAATTCAACTATTTTTATGCTAAAACCATTGACTCTTACCAGCGTCTAGTCTTATTATATTTATATTGACTCGATTTATTAAAAATAGTCACCAAAGGAGAAGAACGTATGCCTAAGATCATAAGTGAGCAGGAGAAGGAACATATCAAAAATGCAATGTATATCAAAGGAATAGAGCTCATTCGTAAGAAAGGCATGAAGCGAGTTACGGTTGACGATATTACAGCAGCTGTGCAAATAGCCAAGGGTTCCTTCTATACCTATTATCCTTCCAAGGAAGAATTTCTCTACCATATTATAAAGCAAAATGAGCAGGCTTTACTTGATCGAGTTCTTGAAATCGGAGCTAGCTCAGGACATTTTAAGGACAAGATTACTCATGCACTTCGTGAAATTTACTTGGCGCCAGATAGTCTTGCACTCTATGTTCAGCCATCAGACCTAGAATATTTGCTGCGCAAGCTTCCAAATCCTATCAACAAAAAGGAACAGGAAAAATCCAAAACTAATTTTCAGAGTACAATGAATGGCTTGGGAATAGAGGATGCTCAATGTGATTATAGCGTACTTGCGAATTTAATGGATGGCTTACATTTTATCGCCTCAAATCAAAACCAATACGGTGAACAAGGAAGGACACAAGCATTAAGCATTCTTGTAGAAGCAATTGCGGAATATCTAAGCAAGTGCAAGCAAAATTCAACCAAAAATAACTAGAGGAGGCATTCATATGAATCAATCTTGGATTATTTTCATAGCGGCTATTGCCTGCATCAGTATGGCGATTTATTGGTTTCTCTATACAAAGAAGCGTGCAACAGCTTGTCATATCCATACGCCAAACGGAATAGATGAGGGCGAGTATGTGACGATTGGTGGAATACAGCAGTTTTTATATCATCGTGGTGAAGATAAGGATCACCCCATCCTCTTATTCCTGCATGGAGGTCCTGGCAGTCCGATGCTTCCTTTTGCCCAAGACTTTCAGTTTCCTTGGGAAGATAAAGTAACCGTTGTCCACTGGGAACAACGAAACAGCGGTAAAACCTTCTTTGCCAATGATCCACAGAAAGTCACGCCGACAACAACGATTGAACAAGCGTTACAGGATACATATGAAGTTGTGAGCTATTTACAAAAGAAATATAACAAAGAGCGAATCCTTCTGCTTGGTCATTCATGGGGTTCTATCTTAGGTAGTCTATTCACCATGCAATATCCACAGATGGTTCAAGCCTATATTGGAGTTGGACAAGTTGTAAATATGTTTGAAAACGAACGAATTGGCTACGAGAAAGCATTGGAATGCAGCAGACAAGTAAAAAATCAGAAAGATATTAGCACCTTACAGGCTTTAAGTCCTTATCCCGAGCACCATTTTAGTGATGCCATGGTCAAGAAGCTTATGAAACTTCGTAAGTTGCAAGGTAAGTATAAGCTTGCGATGCAACCATCACTTCAACTAGTTATGAGCGTACTATGTTCTCCCTTTTATTCGTTCAAAGATATTAAATACATGTTAATGAGCGATGTACTAGAAATAAAACAACGTGCTATTTTGGAATTTTTGTTTAAGTCCTATGATCTGAACATGGTAACTTCAGACTATCAAGTTCCAGTATTCTATATCCATGGCGAGGATGACTGGCAAACTCCTTATTCTCTCGCTCGCACATACTTTGATCAACTCAAGGCGCCAATGAAACAATTTTACTCCATACCAAATGCTGGACATGTGACGATGCTTGATCAGAAGGAGCTATTCAACGAAGCTTTATTCGACATTATCGATCAAATCAAACATTAATTGCCAAAGCCATTCCATCATAGCACCATGATGGAATGGGACTCGAATATCTCAACCAAGTCAGATACAACTAAATGGCCCTTTTCATAAATAAAGACGCTTTCCTTATTACGGAAAAGCGCCCGATTGTTGAATAACGAATATTAAATCTTGGTACCATATAGACTCGACATTTAATTACATACAGTTCTCCGTAACGAATATAAGCGCAGTTTTCATACTCAGTTTTATTTTAAATTAATCCCCTTTAATGAAAACAAGCGCTAATCCTAATTACAAAATCGGGCCCGATCGCTTATAATCCTTTTCAACTTCTTTTTTTCTTTTCTACCCATAATTGAAGTTTGTTAAGTATCTTGACCCCAATGTAACAGTCCAATATTCAAATGGTTCCCCAAAAACCACCTATAAATATAAAAATTAGTAGTGGAATTTAACAATTTTATTGAAAGTGAAAAAAAGTAGGGTTATAATGATTTTTAAATATTTAAAAAACGAAGAACAGGCTAAGTATGTCATTCCCTTTAACGAAAGAGAGCAATCGGTAGCTGAAAAGATTGTGTTAAATAATGATTGAAAGACACCTGTGAGTGTTATCCTGAAAAAAGTAAGGATAGACGGTTTGCAGTTTGCAACCGTTAAAAAGCTTTAAGTTGGCTGTGTATGCAGCAATTAGGGTGGTACCGCGAGATAGGCTCTCGTCCCTGACAAATTGTCAGGGGCGAGAGCTTTTTATATTTAAAGGAGGTGAGTGTCCGTGGATGATGACGATGATGATAAAAGAAAAAAAAAGTTAAAAAATTTAGGAGGAAAAATCATGCATACAAATCTAAAACGTACACTTACCAAAGAGTGTATTAATAAAGTGGGAGAAATGGTAAAAGTCCAAGGTTGGGTAAAAAAAATAAGGCATCTTGGAAATATCAGTTTTATAGTACTAAGAGAGCGAACTGGTGAACTGCAATGTGTTTTAGAAGGAAAACTTGCTGGCGTCATTATAGAAACAGAAAGTGTTATAGAAGTTATCGGAAAAATCGTTTCAACAAATAACACAGTACTTGGCGTTGAACTGCTAATAAAATCAGTGAAAGTGATAAACAAAAATGGTTTACTACCTTTTGAGGTAAATAAAAAAGAAGTAAACACAGGACTTGAGAACCTTTTAAATCATCGAGTATTATCACTCCGTCATGAAAAAATCGCTTCAATTTTTAAAATAAAAGCAACTCTTGAAGAGGCATTTCGTGAATATTTAACAAATATGGGTTTTATCAGAATTTTTACACCAAAAATTGTTTCTCAAGGTGCGGAGGGTGGCGCCAATGTTTTTAATTTAAATTATTTTGGGAAAGACGCATTCCTTGCACAATCTCCTCAATTTTATAAACAAATGATGGTGGCTTCGGGTCTTGAGAATGTATTTGAAATTGGACCTGTTTTCCGTGCAGAAGAGCACAACTCATCAAGACATTTAAATGAATATATCTCTCTGGATCTTGAAATGGCTTTTATTGAAGATTATGAGGAATTAATGGAGCTAGAAACTCAAGTTATAAAATTTATGTTTGAGAAAGTAAAAGAAAAAAATGAAAACGAGTTAAAGCTTTTGAATATTGAGATGCCAACTATTACTGATATTCCAAAACTAAAATTACATGAAGCAAGAGAAATTTTAAAGAATCGTTTTAAAAAAGAAATGCCAGAAGGTGACCTAAATACCGAAGGAGAAAAACTGATTGCAAAATATATAAAAGAAACGACGAGGAGTGAGTTTGTCTTTATTACAGAGTACCCGAAAGAAAATAGACCAATGTATACAATGCCTGCGGAAAACGGATTAACCAAGTCATTTGACCTCTTATTTAAAGGTCTTGAAATCACATCTGGAGGCCAACGAATTCATGAATATGAAATGCTTGTAGCATCATTCAGAGAAAAAGGACTTAACGAGGAAAACTTCCAAAATTATTTAAACACATTTAAATATGGTGTTCCACCGCATGGAGGTTTTGCTATTGGACTAGAACGTTTAACAGCAAAACTCCTTGGATTAACGAACGTTCGGGAGGCAAGTGCTTTTCCACGAGACATCAATCGATTAACACCTTGAATGGTCTATTAAACTTTATTGTCGGATCTTTTCAATAATAATTCAGCCCACTTCAAATAGTGGGTTTTATTGTTTTTATAATGAAAACTACTATCCTGCATCGTTAGCTTAAGTACATTTGTTCACAATATCTTTGATATACAGTCTAATCAGTTATTCATGAATATGGCCCGTTTGTGGAACAAGAAAAAGTACTGCAGCATATCAACTCAGGATTTTTAGTTAAACTTTTCTATTAACGTCGCGACTTTATTTTAAACATCGCATCTTTTTTATAAACATCGTGACTTTATTTCAAATCTACATTAGTTTAGGTATAGATTCTTTTGATTCTTTTACTGTTGGTAATATAAAATTATTGACACCTATATTTTGTAATTTTAGAGAATGAGGGGTTTTAAAAATACAAAAAACACCCCTTTGGCTAAAAATAACCAAAGGGGTATGCTTCGCAACTTTTTATAACGTCACAATTTTATTTCAAATCAACAGCCACAGTATTTAAAACTGATAAAGTGACAATATTAATTATAATTTTTGCTATATTATTCAATTGTATATGTTATATATTGGAACATTTTAAAAATATTCTTAAAAAAACATAAACCCTGATGCAGCAACTGTAAACAAATAATAAAGTTGTAACCTGAATAACTAAAAAATGCTCATTATATGGGTTACATGCTAGCTTTATTAATAATAAAGTTGCAACCTAGAATTACAATTTTTCCCTGGATGTAAGATTCAAAAAAAATAATAAAGTTGTAACCGGAGTTACGTCTCCATTAAGATTTATTATAGAATAACAGCGTGGAGAGGATAAAACATATTCATCCAATTAGACATGTTTTATTAATGATGTCCTTGGCACTATCAGTTGAAAGGTTTATGAACACCGTACCCCAATACCAACCACTTGGAAGTGGGGCATGGATATGTATGAATCCATTATCAAAACATGGTGATTTTTCCTTGCTTTGAACTAAGGCATTCAACTTTTTTAAATACTCGTTTTCCATTTCAAGTTGCTTTATACGTGCTTGAAGTGCTTCAGGTGAGCCTTCTACAGGAGGTTGTTTTGATGTTTCCTTTTTCATAGATGAACGCCCCTTTTTCTTTGATTGAAGGGCATAATCCTTGTGTTTCAAACTGTTTTCGCCATTTAATAATTGTAGATGACGCTGCTATACCAAAGATAGCTGCTGTTTCATTTGAGGACGTACCATGTTCAATCATGAAGTTTAGTACGTCTAGTTTAAACTGTGGTGTGTAGTTTGTATATGATTTTATACTCACCTCTACACCGTTATATTCATACTGTTTGACCCATTTGTGTATCGCTTTATCATCAACGCCAAGTGATTTAGCTATGGATAGATAGCTTTCTTTCCCATTTATAGCCCGATGAACAGCTTCTAGTTTTTCTTCTGCATTAAATTTAGCCATAAGAAAACTGCACCTCCAATTGTTAGATGTGTCTAACAATTGGAGGTGCAGTTCATAAAGGATAAACGGCTTTTTATCATACATATTGTGAAAGGACTCATTGTTTTTATATGTTAGGCTTATACTCTATTAGCTACCATTTATCACTAATTAACAACTTTCACAATTGAATTACTTGTATACAAGGATGCACTATAATAATTCAATCCATCCATAATATCTGTAAAAAAGCCGTTGGAAGCACTTGTACCTACCAATACACCAGTTAAAATATTTCCAGTTGTATTTGGGCGATACACAGGTCCACCACTATCTCCACCCGTAGAAAAACCACTTGGGTTGTCTGGGGCTACTACAAAAACTTTTCTAGTTTTATTATCTGGCCAGCCACCAAGCATAGCACCTTTTTGAATGACTCGACCACACTGTTTCGCTGTAATAATCCCTGCACGACACACGACTTGACTAAATGCTGGACTTGTAGAATCAACAGCTGTTAGTGTATTGTCAAAGACTTCTGCTGTACTCGTATCTGTTGCTACTCTAATTCCATTCGGCATATCGCCCGCCACTTAAACCATTATCCATTATTTTCACTAAGGCAAAATCCAAGTTTACCCCCATTGCTTGGGCATGTTGACGACCTACATAATAAGAATTTTGAGTTACAAGTCTACCAGTTCCATCTGACGCTACAGTTCCGCTAAAGCAATGGGATGCTGTAATTAAAAAATAGTTTCCAGATTTAGCTGCTATTCCCGCTACAGAGCAATTACTATTATCAATAGCTTCCTGCTCCCAAATTAGTCCAATTACCTGTTTGCGATTTATTAAGTTCCTTTTTTTCAAACTCTTTTTGTTCAAACTCTAAAATATCGCCATACTCAGAACTTTGTTTGATTAATAATGCTTCTTCTAAAGAATTATATGAAAATTTCACCTTCTCTTCAAAAATATCTGACACTAAAGAAATCGTAGGTAAATTCTCCTCTCCACCATAGTAATCTACTATTTCTTGATAAATTTCATCTTGTTGTTTAAGTAAATCTTTATGTGTATATGTTCCCGCTTCTACTTCAATTCCATTTGCACGAAGGTTGACCAAGAGTTGTTGTAAAATTTTGCTGGTAGGAACAACACTTTCTTTATATTTGAAATGAAGTTCTTCATTTTTATCAAAAAATAAATCACCGAAGTCATGTATATCCATTTGTGTTTGTGTCAGTGTCATAGTTAATGGTCTAGCCAGTTTATCAAACAACTCCCTTTGTGCCTCTTGTTTATAACTTATTTCCTCTGCATCACTTGATTGTTCATTAGCAAAAGCATTATTACCAAAACCCAAAAATGTGATACAACTAATAAGTGTTACTAACAAAGTAAACAATTTTTTCATAAAATAAACCCCTTTTAAAATTTTATTATCTTAAACTATCTATTGAAAGGATTCAAAAAGTTCAATTAGCTCTGGAACGCCTGAATCATTCATCGAATAATAAATTTTATCTGTATAAAAAAGACCTGTTTCAGTCGAAGGATAATACCATAAATCTACAAATTGCCTTGAATCATCCTTAAATATAATTTCAAGTTCGAATAAAAATCCTTCGTTTGTACGTTTCCCTAAGAATACACCTGCATTTTTCATAGCTTCTCTAATAATATTAATTTCAACCTCTTTATCAATGGTACGTGTAGCTAAATCATGTTTTACACCTTTACCAGTCACAATGATTTTGTCAATCTCTCCTGCAAACCGAAATCGTTCCTCTGTTTGTTCTTCCTCACTACAACTAATAAGAAACAACAAAATGAATAAAGATAACATCAGAAGTAAAAATTTCTTCATGATAACCCCCCAAAGCCTTTACTTACTTTGATTTTTCAATTTTTTCACCATTACTACTACCACTCTTCTTAACAGACTTTTGATCGTTAACCATTGAAGAAACTAATAGCCTCTCCAATCTCACGACCTCCTCGTCATTTGAAAACAATTCTTTACTACCATTTCTATAAAAAAGAATATCATACAAAAATGAAATAACAATATTTTTCCGATTTTCCTTTTCATACCAATAGATAAAAAACTGAAGGTACTGGAAAACTTAAAAATCCATAAAAACCGTAGTAACTATTGAAGTGACCCCTAAAAGTTAGACACGGTTATTTCATTAGACAGTTTGGGTAAAACGAGTACGGTATTGCACTGGACTCGTTTTTAATTTTGCCTTGATTCGTTTTGTATTATAGTAATTAATATATTTTTCTAATTCTATTTTAAAATGCTCTATACTTTCAAATTCCTTCATGTAAAGGAATTCAGATTTTATAATGCCGAAGAAATTCTCCATCACAGAGTTGTCATAACAGTTTCCTTTACGAGACATACTTTGGACAATCTCCCTTGTTTCAAGGGCATAACGATACGGTTTCATTTGATAATGCCAGCCTTGGTCAGAATGCATCAGTAGCTGATGGCGCTCAGGTAATCGTGCGAATGCTTTGTCCAACATGTCTGAAACAAGTGAATAGGTTGGTCTAGAGCCAATTGTGTACGTGATAATTTCCCCATTAAATAAATCTAAAACTGGAGATAGATAAAGCTTCTCACCGAATAATTTAAACTCTGTAATGTCTGTTGCCCATTTTTCATTTGGGGCATCTGCTGTAAAATTACGATCTAAAATATTAGGCGCAATTTTACCAACCTTTAAATTTTATACCTTTAGGAGTTACGGTTGCTTTGCCTCTATCTTTCATATCTCCTGTATGTATGAAACAGCATCTGAACATTAAAAAGTTTTACGGGCAAAGCGAGCTAACGGTGCACAATCAGGTGTACATTACAATAATCGTATACTGCTTAAACGTCGTGCTAGATAAATTGGGTGATCTCTATTATCTAATGATATATGACTATTTGAGTTCAATAAATCTTTTGCAAACCTTATTGCATAATCCCATTTTTCAGAAAGCATTGAAGTGAAAAATTTCATGACAACAGCTCCTTTATCTTTAGAGTATTTAAAAGTAAAGTATCTCTTATTATCAATCCTTCCAACCCAAAGTCTGGCTAATACCTTGGATGAGATGCTTACCATTAACAGTATTAGTTGAGATCCGTAAGCAAAACCAAATCAAGCTAACGATCGCAGTATATCATCGAGTTTTTTGCTGTTGGAAATAATTCCATTATTCATCCAAGTTAGAAAATCAACCTCGTAAACATGGTTGTTTCTAACAGCTGGCAGATTACGCCACTCTGGCTTCTCAAGCAGTTCCCTCTCCTTACCTTCTTCCTGGCCATGCCATTTATCGAAAGTAATGAACAGGTGATCTGCGGATAACATACGCAGATCTTCTACAGAGAGATTGAACATACCTGGCCTGTTCGCTTTTGAAGCTAAACCTACTGCGGAGTGGGAGCGCAATCCAACATCGCCATAGAGAACTGTTGAAACAAAACCTTGCCCTCCTTCCGTATATTGGATGATCTGGTCCGCTGAGATACGCAAAAAAGCAACACTCTGACCTTTCATAAGATGACTCAGCGCTTGACTCGCACTCCTTGCTTTGAAATCATAATTTGCGATAGCTTCATCGGCCAACTCCGCTCGCCCGAAATAATCGGCGACGGTACGTAGCAGTGTACGCCAATTATTCGTATGCTCACGCAGGATGCACGTGTTGGATATGCGTCGGCACTGAGCATATTGCTGTTGTTCGTAACGATCCACAAGCAATATCAAATCTGGTTTATAATAGGAAAGCTTTTCAAGATTGCCCCTGTTCTCCTCAAACGTCGGAATATGGTTTAAGCCTAGATAGTCTTGTTTTCCCCATTTCTCATGCCAATATTGGGCGATAGGCTCCATATCCAGCGCGACGATGAAATCCTCCAAATATGGCGCTACTACTCTAAGCTTTCCCTTGCGACTGCGACGGTATTGTCCGGGTGATATGCCTACCGTCTGCTTGAAACGACGGCTGAAATAATATTCATTGCTGAAACCTGCATTTAGCGCAATATCGAGCAACTTGTCATCGGCGCTCGCCAGCCACTTCTTGGCTTGATTAATCCGTACTTCATTCAAGTACTGAAGCGGTACTTGACCAGTAGCCTCTTTGAACAGACGGGTATACTTCCAACGATCAATGCCTGCAAGGGAGGCCAGCTCTTCCACAGTCAGCAGCTCACGGTAATATTGATGAATGTGCCGTATACTTAGCTCTACCCCATGATGCTCGGTATCCGTTCCCTTCTCTTCGATTACAGGTGCATTTTGTTGGAATAGAAAGAGCAGCAACTCTTGGAATTTCACAAATCGTTGGAACAGCTCGAGCTCGTCGCTCGCTCTGCGGAGCCCATATAACTCATTAAGGATCTCCATTGTCTTTGCGAAGGGTGAGCAGGCAAGCTCTTGCTTATCTGGTAGCAAACCTAAAGCTGCATCATAGCCTATCGTTACGAAGCGAACCTGGTAGTAACTGCAGTTCGAAACCTTATGATTAATAGTGAAATATCTGCCAGGTCCCTGTAAATAACATTTTCCTTGTCCCGTGCCACTCATAATAAAGAGGAGTTCAAAGCTTTCTGTATCGTTTCTATTGCTGCCATCCGAATCATTCATTTCGGCTTGTTCGCCCACAACGATGAAGCGGATCGATTGCAGCATATATCGCACTAATGGTGCCATCTCGGCCTGCTCGCACTGTTCAATATCCATTGTTACTAACAACCGCCCTTTAATTGATATTCATTCTCAATGAATTTAGTGTAAATCAAAAAGAGCCGCCCATCAACCTTAAACTGTACTTTTTTAAGTTGAGGAAAAAGAAGTCGAAGTAGAAATGTCCAATAAATACTTTACTAAAGAAGAACAGAAAAAAATAAAATGCAATCCAAATATACAGGCTAACGATTACATATACAAAAGAATTTAACCTTCATTTTATTGAGAAACTGAAAATGGTAAATTACCTAAAGAAGTTTTTAAAGCAGCAGGTTTAGATGTTGAATTAATTGGTTTAAAGCGTATTCAGAAGAAATAACGCTTACCGTATAACTGGAGTAGTAAGTTTACAAATATGCGAAAAACAAAAACAAGACGTTCGTCAGAAGGTGAATTAAGCTTAGTGAAAAAAATGTAAATAGAAATTGAAAAAGCTGCCGCAAAATACAGACGGCAGCTTCAAAAAAGTGTCTAGCCTTTCTTAAAATTGTCCTTTACAAAGGGTACAGTTAAATTTCCCAATTATAGCGATGATTTATGCCAAGGAACGTAATCACCCTATTTAGTACTAAGGAGCCAGTAATCGAAGTAAATCATCCAGCTTTAATTCGTTAGCCGTAATGGCTCCCGTCTGCCAATACGATCTCTCTACTGGATATACATGACCGTTCTTAAATGCAGGAACGGTCTGCCATAACCGATCTGCCTTCATTTCCTCAAGAGCTCTCGCGTTGCTCTCTTCCTCCCACGTCCCATTGGATGGGAGCAAAATAATATGGTCCGCGTCAAGTTCTGGAATGACCTCCTTCGACAAGACGATATTGCCCTCCGTCATTGCCTCGGCGAACCCTGGAGCCTTCAACCCAAGATCCTCATATAAGATTTGTCCGACAAACGTGTTATGAATGCCAAAAATATTAATCGATTTGTCTACGACGTTCATTCGCAGAACAACAAGCTTCTCATCGCCAATCGCCGCGTTCAGCTTTGTTTTCACGTCCGCAATACGTGCATCGTAATCAGCAAGAACCTGCTTCGCCTTATCGCTTAGACCAAGTAAATCGGCGATTAAGGTCAATGTTTTGCGCGTATCCACAAGTACATCGTCTGGCAAGCGGAACGTCGGTGCAACCTTGGAATAGAGCTCGTACTGTTCGGCATCTACCTCTCCAGCGCCGATAATCAAGTCTGGCTCGGATACAAGCAAAGCTTCGATGTTCCCAGTCACATCGAACAATGGCACATCCAGTTTCAAATAATCCTGTTTGCCCCACATAGGGTTATAGTATTGCACAATGGGCGTTACCCCAAGTGCAACCAAATAATCTTCACGATAAAGAGCTGAGACTCGCTTCGGATTTTTCGGAATTTCTACCTCTCCGAATCCATCTGTTACGACGCGTGTTTCGCTCTGAGGAGTGCCTTCGCTTGTCACTGCCGTTGCGTTTGCAGGCTGATTGACCGTCCCCACAGCTTGATCGCCTGTCGAGGTGCAACCTGCCAGTGTAATCATTCCTGCGGTTATAAGTGATATCCATCCTGTTTTCATAAGTATCAATCTTGCCATGATTAAATTCACTCCCATAATTTATGTATAGTAGCAAAACAATTTGATTGTTTATAATGATAATCATTATCGTTTAGCCTGAGTAGATAGTACCCCAAATTGGATTACATAACAATACACATTCTCTACGAATGGCTTTATACAAACTCGTCACTTCCGTATAAACGATAAACAATATAAAAATTCATGAACCAGACAGACATCATGACTTTTTTGTGATGATTTGACCCCAAAATAAAAACGGATGCGGGTAACCTTTGACGTCCTGGATATAGGACTTCGAGATACTCCATAAAAAAATGTATAAATGCTCAAACCAGCTCTGCTTCCGAATTCCAATACTAGCAGCACACATCTGATTTTTTCAGTTAGGGTGGTCAGGCATCCACTTCTTTGGTGTCAAAACGACTCTTTTGATACCAAATGAGAATCAAGGCGTGGAAAGCAAATAACATGATAACTTGGGCCTCCAGCCAGATGTAAATTGTAAGTTTCATTGGCTATAAGGTTTGTAGAGCAATTTGGATCAATAATTTTATTTTGTGCATATTTGTACGTTTAGCCATTTAATTGCTTCTTTTTCTTCGTCAAATTTTTTATCAAACTATATGCTTACAAACAAATACTAACTGCCAATTAGCTCTTTATGATTTGTAAATTTTATAGTAGATTGCATCCATATTTATCTACCTCAATTCCGAGACACTTGTAACATAGATTAATGAATATTTTATTTTTTTGTTTCACTTCCTCCTTTCGTATTTAACAGAAGAAAAACATACTCAAAATGTGCAGTATTTAAATTTTTTCTTTTCATTAACACATTTCATTGCCTTAATTTCATATTACAAAGCCTCTATAAGTTGAGTATTATGTGTTTCCTGCTTTCAAACCGAGTGCGATTTAAATTACATTACTTCACACTTTGACCGTGATGTACATATTCAATATAATCTCGATAGAAGCGGCGCGCTAATTCTTTGTCCGCTTCGTTTTCCAATGCGTTCATTTGCTCATCGCTTAGAATTTGCGATAACTCCCAACTCCTCCATTGTTAAATTACTCAAATCAATGCCTGTGGTGTTGCGACCACCAGCACCTTTTGTTTCAGAACATACTTTTGCAATATCTACTTTTAACTTTTCTTCACGTAACCGTTTTAGTTGCTCATCATTTAATAAATAAATCTGTGTATTTTGATAACATCGTAAGGGCTGCCATTTTATCTGCAAGTTTAACTTTGAACATCCCGTCTTTACCTTTAGATAATTCGGTAACGAGTGTCCCATAAATTTCTTCTGAATAGTGCATAGCAAACTTCGTGTACGTATATGGTAAAACTTCTGTTTTCTCGGATTTCTTTGAACCATCTGGGTTAAATTCAACTGTTGTTTCAGTTGATTCTGCCTCAATTTGAGTAAAATCAATAAAATCTGTAATATCTGCAAACGCAATATCAATGTGTACTTTTGTAGTATTTGCCGAGCATCAAGCATAATACCATTAGCTAACTCTGCCTTCAATCGATAAATCTCCTTTCGAACCATATCATTTCTTATCAATTGAGAGCCGTTACTCATTGCTGAAGCGTAATCGCATCCATATACTTTTTGGTATGCTTTTGTTGCATTCCACGAAGTACTTCGCTGCAACTGGTCAAGCAATCACTGATCGAAATGTGGCTCGTTCTCGTAACCCTTTGAAGGTGAAGCGAGTATTGGCTTTTCTAGCATACGCAGATCAATTAATGAAGGAAAAGGAGTGGTCTCCGGACGCTGTTGTTGGTCGTACACTGCTTGATGGTAAGTTTCGTCGCGAAGAAATGGTTTGCGCAAAAACTCTTTATGCGTATATAGATCTTGGGTTGTTGAAAACTAGAAATTCCGACTTTATTTCCAAGACATCGCGTAAAACAAAGACAGTACGTAAGGCTAGAAAAAATACTAAATGTTTAGGCGAAAGTATTGAAAAACGCCCACAGTACATTGAAACACAAGAGGAATTTGGTCATTTTGAAATCGATTCAGTGATTGGTAGAAAAGACAAAGAAGATGATGTTTTATTAACACTGATCGAACGGACAACGCGTCGAGAGTTTATTTTCAAAATGGACGGTAAGGATGCGGATTCTGTGAACTATGCGATTGAAACCATTCTAAAGAATTTTGGGGAGTTAGCACCTAAACTATTCAAATCCATTACAGCAGATAACGGGAGTGAGTTTTCAGAGCTTGCGGAAAAATGCCAAGAGTCGATGGGGATTTACTTCACACACCCCTACTCATCATGGGAGCGAGGAACAAATGAAAATCACAATAGAATGATTCGTAGATGGTTACCGAAAGGAACGTCTATAGAGGACTACAGTAGATCTTACATCCAATCTGTAGAAGATAAAATGAACCACTTGCCACGACGAATACATGGATTCAAAACACCGCATGAGATGTTTGAGGAAGAATTAAAGAGATTAAGAGAATCAGCGTAAGAAGACATGAATCAACCAACTCTTGTCCTAGGGTTAATGGGAGTTTATTGTCTATCGGTCTTTCCGCCAATTTAACAGGAACCTTACTCCACTTCAAGGGGCAAGCCCTTTCTCGATTTCCCCAATGGTCCAATGTGTAGAAGGGGCATCACTAAATGTAGACGTTGTAATGTCCTCTAAAGCCGGACGTTCGAACAATTGGTTGAGCACTTTTACGGCTTGTGCCCGTGTTAAGGAACCGTTTGGGTTAAATGTCGTTTCACTATTCCCCGTCATAATCCCCCATTTACTCACTTGTTCAATTGCACTTGCAGCCCAATTCGTTCGAAACGTCTGTAAATGATTTCCCTTTTCCAGAGGCATGACAGACCGTTTTTGATGGATCCTGTGCACATACTGTTTCGATCCAATGAGCCACCACGACACTTGCCATTTGTGCGCGTGTAATCGTGCCATTGGGATTGAATGTCATTTCCGTTGTGCCATTAAATAATCCCATTTGCTTCATCACTTCAATCGCATCTTTTGAAGGGTGGTTCGTTGTATCTTTAAACGAAACGTTAGTCGTAGTTGGAATGTCGCCATTTGTGCACGTGTTACCAAGGGTTTATTCCTCTCTATTAAACAAAACAGACTAAGGATTTCCCTAGCCTGCTTTGTTATTTATTATTTTGAAAGCTGCTCGTTGTTATTTTCGTCGATCACGTATGAATGTGATTTTGCTGCTTCCTCAATTTCTTTGAATGCCCAGTGTGTGGCTTTCACATCTGGGAAGCTTGGTGTTGTAACGCCATTTAATGGACCACGTTCAAACATGCGGTTCATCATTACTACGGCTTGCGCACGTGTTAAGTACGCATTTGGTCCGAAGCTACCATCTTGAAGACCGTTAATGATGCCTGCCGTACGATTTGCTTCGATAATCCATTGTGCCCAATGACCTTTTGTATCGTTGAATGTAATCGCTACATTCTCCTCGATATGCAGTTGCTTAAAGTTCGCCACTACCTTTGCCATTTGTGCACGTGTAATGTTTTCAAAGGCACGGAAGTTACCATTGACGTCGCCATTCATAATGCCACGCTCTTTGACAAAGGCAATGGCACCAGCTGCGTAATGATCACTTGGAATATCCTTAAACGGTGTAGTATTTACTGTACTATCTGTATAGCCTAGGATACGCGCAATCATCGTTGCCACTTGAGCACGTGTCACGTTTTTCTCTGGTCCGAATGTGCCATCTAGGAAGCCTTTAATATACGCTTCATGCTCTTTTACTTCTACAGGTGATTTTGTTTCTTCTTCCTTATTCACCTGAATAATCGTAAATGTACTGAACTTCTCCACTGTAAAGCGTAAGCCTAGCTCACCCTTCGCCATTGTTACTACCTCAGGGATAACCACTTTCTTCTCCCCATCGGAATGTTCAATAAATACCGCTAATTGCTTCAGGAATGCCTCACGCTCCGTTGCATCTGTAGGAATTTTCACGCCTTTTAATGGCAATGTCACCTGTACAGGGCGATTTGGCATATTTGTTTCAATCGTCATTGGACGTGCTACCACATGCACATCATTGCTTTGCAGTGTTGCTCGCACAACGCGCTCTGCTCGTGCACGCTCTTCAATCGCTTGACGTTCACTTTCCTTTTTCACGGGTACTAGACGGAAGTAGAAGTTATCGTCAATTCCCTCCATTGAACTCACTGGAATCGCAATATGTCCGTTTTCCGTTGAAATTTCTAACGCTACCCCGTTATCGCGTAATAATTTCAAGGATTCTTTTGGAATTTCGACTTTTGCTTCCTTGACTTCATCATTGACATCCGGTAACACGATACGCGCAATATCATTACCGATTGCTTTTGCCTTTGCCACAGCTTCTTTGGCATTTGCTTCTGTTAGAGCAACAAAGTCTGTGATATCGCCATTGGCATGCTTAGTACGTTCAATCTCTACCGTTGTTTTTTCCAGTGTTTTTTCGCCATCGATTTCAAGCTCCACTTGGATTTTTGTTTTTGTCTCGCTTGGTGTTGGTGTTACAGGTTGTGTTGGGTTTGGTGTCCATGGACCACCACCTGTATCTGCCTGACGATAAACTTTAATCGTATATTGTCTCACATTGCCATTTGCATCTTTCACTGAGATGACAATGATATTTTCCCCTACTTGTAGTGGAATTTGTTCAATAGTACCTGGCCGTCCATTTACAGTTGTTGTGACTGTAGCTCCTGCCTCTACTGGAATCGCAGTAAAGCTTATCACATTTGTTGGATAACCAACATTCATCGTATAATCGGTTACATTTGTTTGGAAGCTTGGGCTTAACGAGCTACCTGTAGATGGTGTTAAAGCACTTAGCCCTTTACCTGCTACTTGTACAAGTGCATTCTGTGCTGCTGTTAATGACGCTAATGCGTTATTCACCTCTTCTTGTGTAGCATCTGGGTCTGCTAATACTTCATTGGCTTTTTGTAAAGCCGTTTGATACTGTGCCCAGCTTTCTGGTGTGTAGTTGCTTGAAACTAGGTTATTACTTTCATCTACTTTGTTTTGTAACTTAGTTTTATCTACTTCTTGCATTGTAGTAACTGTGAACGTATGTGTTTTCACAACAGTATCTGTACCGTTTGTTGCTGTAGCAATAATGGTGTACGTACCATTCGGTAAATCAGTTGGCGGTGTGAATGTCCATACCCCTGATACTGGGTGAACTGTCGCGATACCATCTACTAATATAGTTTCGTTGTTGCTATTTTTCAGCTCAATCGTTACGGTTGAAGGGGTTGTTGTCATATCAACAGTACCACTGATTTCTGGCTTCGAATTATTTATAGGACCTGTTGGTTTCTGAATTGTAAATAAATCATCATAAGAAGGCGGTGTTACAGTATCTACCTCTTCAATAATCCATTCACCATTCGCACCTTTTGTCGCTTTCATTTCTTTATTGCCATCTTTGAATGTGAATGAATTCACATCTGTTGGAACAGTGAATTTGCCTGTAGTGCTGTCGTATGTCACGCCGACTGGATAAATCCCAGCAACTGCAGTAACTGCTACATAGTCTACATTCTGAGCCCATTTAGCCCATAGTATCTTGTTCCCAGTACTTCCTTTCCTAATCTGTATTACTTGATAACCATCCGATTCTTGATCAAACCATCCATTAAAAGTATAACCCGCTCGTATTGGCTCGCCTAGAGTAATCGGTTCCGTCTCAATCGTATAACTCGTTGGATTGTTCTGATTGTTTGTTCCACCCTGAATATGATAAGTTATACTGTAATCTATTGGTTTAAAATTAGCCACAAGGTTATAGTCTTTATTTGCTGTTACAACACAAACTTGACTGCAAGAAACAGGTGAACCATTTTCCGTCCAATTGTCAAACTCATATCCCGTACTCGCTGTTGCTCCAAGAGTTGCTTCAACACCTTCTAAATATGTACCACCACCTGTAACCGTACCGTAAGCTGCATTGTTAACGGTTGTAGAGATCGTGTATTCTTCTGGTACGTCATTAAAATAAGATCCTATTACGATATTTGCAATGGTAGAAAATTGACCTGTAGATTCCACCTCTATTCTACTAATCGAATTGGTTGATTCAATTAAATATAAAAGCTCTGTGCTATCATTATGTGAAAAAGTATGACTGCCCCCTGAACGATCAAAAACAGTTACAGTAACACGTGTTCCAGATTTATACTCTCCCGAAAGAGTAGTGCCTGTGAAGTTTGCCCCGACATATCTCACATTACCTGTAAATTCAATGATCAATTTATCTGCTACAGTATTTGTGTTGGGATCAGGAGAAAGGACACGGTCATACCACCATTGTCTAATCATACCGCCCCCTTCACTTTTAACGGTATAACTAATCCCGCTTTTTATATCACTGTCCATATAGTAGTCCTTCAAATGAGTCCCTGTATTTGCCGAACTTTTAGTTTGAAGTCTTGGCGTTAATCGGCTCGCCAGATCATCTGGGCCTTGTAAATAGAGTCCACTTTTAATACTGCTCTCTGCATATGCATATGAAGGATGAACCTCTAGTACTATTAAAGACATAACCATTAAAACAAATACAATACTTCTAAAATTTATCATTCTACCTCTCCCTTTCGAATATTCGAGCATCAACATGACTAATTTCTACTTGTTTTATTCCGATCACGTTCTTGCCTCCAACTCCTCTGTGGAGCCGATTATCTTTTCGTCAATTTCATTAATTTAGTCTTACTGTTACAACGCCTTCCTAGTAAATTATTCCAGATAAATTACTTTCCATCCTATTGTATATAATGGTTCTCTCAAAATTCTCTCAAAAATAGACAAGTTTCAAGCAGCAAAAAGAATCTTCAACGAAAAGGAATTGAATTGGAGCAAAAAAAGTCCGTCCAAATGGAAAAAAACGCTGAAAGAGCACGAAAACCGGCCTTCAAAGCGGCTGTATAGAACCCCTTTCGGGTCTTATGAGATACTGCATTGCAAAAGATTATCTACAAAAAGAGAGTGAATTTTTTCGCCCTACTAATGATACGGTTCACCGAAACTAATATTAAATTCGTTATAAAAGTGGAATTCCTTATTAGACTAACCTCCCTCTATAAACATTGATGTATCAACGGTTTCCACCACTTCGTGATGTAAAAAAATATTTTCCCACTTGATTTATAAACAGCATTTTTAATTTATGGTTATAATTCACAATACGAGTGTGCGCTTCGCTAAAACTAATGGGAATCATTAGCTTTTTAATCCACTCCCTGCCCCGTTAGTTTAAGTGCAACACCTCACAAACTCTTCACCCATAACCATTTTCGTAAAATACGTTACTCCATTAAATGGTCCGATTGTGGAGTTTTAAATGATGATCACTTTTTTATTAAACTACAGCTACAGACTTCTACTAAAAAAATGCCCTTAAGGAAAAAATCCTTAAAGGCATTTTAAAGCATCTTATTTATAAACATCGTAACGTTATTTCAAAGATTTATTTACTAAATCTAGCGAAACCAGTATACAATATTTTTGTTGAGTATATGTTGGTTTGGAATAAAATTTGATCAAAAGTATGCTACGAACGTTAATTTTAATATTAAATTCCACTTTATAAAAAAGATCGATTAAAATGTATGTACAGGACTTTCATCGATTATCCATTCATAATAGTCACAGAAAACACCACTTAAATCTTTATAAATAATTTCTAAATCTTTGTATCTTGATTATTTTTTTCACGGTACTCTATTTTTTCTTTAAGGGCTTTCCGTTTCATTCTTATCTTTTCTAAATTAAATAATATCTCATGTCTCTTTAAATATAATTTTAATTCTTCATGTATGTACTGACCCAAAGATGTTTTATATATAATTTTACCATCTATATCTCTACCAAGGTGTATATCGTATTCATCCGTACACGAGTCAATAAATCCTTTATTTCCCACAACTGCTTCTTTGGATGTCTTTCCTATCCATTTATTTGACTTAGCTATATTACAGTAAGGTCAACTGTATAATAAATTATCATAAGTAAATTCTAACTCTTCAACGTGTAGACCGACCTTTTGATGACACATCTTGAATGTTTAACCATGGTTTATAATTCTCTCCAACTACAGAGCCACGACCTTCTTTAATCCACTTTTCAGATTTAGATGTTCTAGTTCGTTTTGACATAAAAACACCCCTTTAGATTAATATTATCCAAAGGGGTAAAACGGTGCAACTTTTTTACAAACGGTATAACTTTATTTTAAACGGTACATCTTTTTTATAAACAGTACGACTTTATTTCAAATCAACACAACAATTCCTGTGAGTTATATTTAATGCTGTCATAATCTTTTAATTATTTTAAGCCAATTTATAAGAACAAGGTGGCATTTTTTATAATGACAACTGTCATAAACTGTTTCGTATAATAGTTCTTTGCTTTTGTCATTTGATAACGGGAAGTAGTGAAGTATAGTGTTTTTGGTTAATTTATGTCTCTATCATCAACGAAATCCAGTCTGTCCAAAGATCTTGTTTTAAATGTTTGTATTGGAGTTTAACTTCCTCCAAGTTAGCTAATATACAAGCTATTCCTTTTATACACTCCTTGAGAACTTGTTGTCTTTTCAGTAACTCCTAAAAACTCACTTAAAAGAGAGTAATCAACGCTACCATATTGTTTTTAAATATGAATTATGGCTTTTTCTAAATTTTTATCACAAGGTAATGTTTAATAATTTGAATTTGCTGTGTAAGGTGAGAAGCATTTTGACGAAGCCCTTCATTTTGCTGCTCATCTAGTTGTTGAATTAACGACATGGATTGCACCTTAAAAATCAGCTTTATTGGGTGTTTCTTGGATTTAAATCATTTAGAGCACCACCTGCAACACTATTATAAATGAAAAAAAGCGAGGTATTCGACGTTTGAATCGCCAAATACCTCTTTAAATGAAGTTATATAGACTTTTTCAGTGCGTGCTATTCCCTCGGTAGCGCCTAAAATATTTTGTCTAACTTTTGAGCTCACTACAATTCATCTACCTTAAGAAATAATCTCTAAATTATCAATTTCTGGTAATAAAAGAAATTAACTACACATTATTGTTAATTATTTACCACTAATACAACTTATCCTCCAATATGATTATATGGATTAAAAATACTTATCATTATACTATCCAGTTTTCTACTAGTTCTACTGTTTTATTAGCTGCGTCAAGACTTACTTTCTTTCCAATTGGCATAGGAATCATTGGGTGGGTATGACAACTATCAAACTCAGCTAATATAGGAATAGAGGGATTATCTATTATCTCCGTTAAAATTTCATATGGTTTTTTTTCTGTACCCATATCATCAAAACGTTCATATTTACCTACTAAGATTCCCGAAACTAAATTAAATACACCATGATTTTTTAACATTGCAAAATTTTTTTCAACTGTTTCTGCGTTTTTTATACTATCTTCAATTAATAAAATATCTCCTTTTTTAAATTTAGGCATAAATGGAGAACCAATGCTACCATATATTGCATTTAGATTTCCTCCAATTAAGCGCCCCTCCGCAATTCCAGAATTGACTGTAATCCATTCATTATTTTGCAACTTCTTTTCATGAGTTTTCTCTAACCAATTAGCAGAATCTTCTGTCCAAAGAGACGGGATATCAATAGAGTACGGAAGTTTTTGTTTTCTTATAAAAAACTGTTCAAAATAACGATATGTTTCATATACAAGTGGTTCAAATTCACCAAAGCTCGGTATGAATGCAGGGCCATAATATGTTGGAATACCAGTTTTTGCATAAATTGCAAGTAGAATCACTGTAACGTCAGAATATCCAACAATAAGCTTTGGATTTAGTTGAAATGCCTCATAATCAATATAAGGTAACATACTATTTGAGTTTGTTCCTCCAATTGTAGACATAATCATTTTAATATCCGGATTACGTATTAATTGGTTTAACTCTTCTGCTCTTTCCTTTGGTGATCCTGAACGGTACCCATCTTGTTTTCCTGTTAATTGACCTTCGATAATTTGAAACCCTTTTTCCGTTAAAAATTGCTTTGCTCTATTAAAACGAGGTGCTGCGGTTACAGTTGCAGGAGACGAAGGTGAAAAAATACCAATTTGATCGCCGATTCGTAAACGTTGCATTCCAATCAACACCTCCTATTTCTATGTATTGAATCAAATCAATTGAGCTCATTTATTAATCCTTCTTTAAATTAATTCTATCATTCTATCCAACAATAATAATTATACCTAATTTTTCCATTAAATACACCCCTTGCATAATTTTTATTATAGTATATAATAATTTACATTTCCAGTAAAAAATATAAAAGAGAGTGATAAAGTATGAATTATGGTCAAAATTTTAAAAATATCCGCATAAGTAAAGGATATTCTCTTAAAGAAGTTGCTGAAGGTATTATTAGTAGTTCTTTTTTATCTAAATTTGAAAGAGGTGAGTCTGATATCTCTCTATCAAATTTTATCCTTTTACTGAATAAACTTAATATCTCTATGGAAGAGTACATCCTCATTTCAAGAGACTATCAACCTAGTGAGCTTGAAATCTTTTTACATACAATAAGACATGCATACGAACAAAATAACATTCCTTTTTTAATCGACATTTATAAGGAAGAAGAAAAAAAGTGGAAAAGTCACTTATCTAGTAGTTATAAATGTAATTACATTATGACTAAAGCACTTATACGAGACTTAAATAGAAATTTTGAGGTTACTGATTCTGAAAGAAATTTTATTAGTGACTATTTATTAAAGAATGATCATTGGGGATATTATGAAATCATTCTTTTCGGTAATGCAATGTGTATTTTAAAATATCAAACTGTTATTATTTTAGCCAAAGAAATAATTTCTAAATCTAAACTTAATATCAAAATCCCCAAAATTAAAACAGAATTCATTCGTATCCTGTTAAACGTTGTTATTTATACTATTGAAACTGGTCATTTAGATGATGCAAAGTGGTTCCTTAATTATATTGACGAAATTCCTAATAATACCTATTTGTATTTCGAAAAAACAAAATATTTATTCTTAAATGGGATTTATCAAATCGAGAAAAATCAGCTAAACGAGGGAATAAAAAATGCAGAAAAAGCTATTGAAATTATAGGTATTTTAGAAGATGCAAATATACAAAATAATCATAAGCTGTTTCTCAAGAAATTCATCTAGTTTAGACATTATAAGCTTTACTACTATATCTTTCTCAATACAAAGTTTTCAATGACTAGGTAATCCAGCTCACTTTTATTGAAGCATGCAATAGCATCATAAGGCGTTTCTACAATTGGCATTCCATCCAAATTAAAAGATGTATTGATGACTAAATAGATACCTGTTAATTTTCCAAAGTGTTGAATTAATCGATAATACATAGGATTATCTTGCTTATTAACAGTTTGTAACCTAGCAGTCCCATCAACATGAACCACCCCACTGATGTTTTTAACTTGCTCTTTTTTTACATCTGCAGTAAACATCATTGATGGACTCTCTATTGAAAAATTTTCAAAGTAATCTTGTGTTTTTTCAATTAGTACACTAGGTGCAAAAGGACGAAACGCTTCCCGTTTTTTTATTTCTAAATTCAACCGATTAACTACAAGTTTATCGCGAGGATCTCCCAAAATACTTCGATTACCTAAAGCTCTTGGACCAAATTCACTTGCTCCTTGGAACCAAGCTATTACATTTCCCTCTGCAATGAGTTTAGCTGCGATTTTACAAGGATCTTCAACCTCACTAAAATGAAGATTGGAAAACTCCTTCAGTATTGTTTGGATTTCATTAGCTGTCACAGTATATTTCTTCCCTGAATATAGAGGCACTTCAAATTTCACTTGATTAAAGTTTGCTTTTTCTCTTCGAGAATTCACTATCGCATATATTGCATTCCCAATACACAATCCCTGATCTTGGGGTGCATTCGGAATATATACATTTTTTACTCTTTCAATATTTAATAAAGCTGAATTGGTTGGGCAATTTAAGGCAACTCCCCCACCTACACATACATACTCAAGATTATATTGTTCTGTTAGTTTTTCTACTTTTACAGTAGTCCACTTTTCAAGTTGTTTTTGAACATATTGCGCTAAATCTGCATGCATTTGTCTTAAAGGATCTGTTTTTTTTCTAGGTTCTGGAATCGTTACACCTAATTTTTTAAATAAAGTCTTCATATCTTTTTCAGTGCTACCTGTATCGGGAATAATACAATGAATACTTCCATCATAATCTTTTATATAAGCTTCCCCTAAGCTTAATAAGTTGTCGCTACCAAATGATGCTAAACCCATTGTTTTTCCAGCATTATGGTAATTACCCATACCTAGATATCGCGTGAATTTATTGTATAGTTTTCCAAACCCTAATCCCTGTGGATACTCAAAATCACGATCAATTAATTCAATTTCTCCATTTCTAGCTAAATAATACGAATTTCTTTCACATGAATTTTCAAACATATGTGGTGACTTCTTTTCACCAATAATTTGCCCTTCATTATCATTAACTACAATCAAAGCTTCTTTAAAACCGCTAGAATAAAAAGCAGCATAGGCATGAGACAAATGATGACTTGGGACAATAATTAATTTTTGATGAGATTGAATAGACAGTTCAGTCTGTATATATTCGATAAGAAACTTAGGAACATTTAATGATACTCCGTAAAAACTAACCGCAAATTGATCAACATCTTGCAAGCTCTTTCCACTAGCCTCTAATACATATTCTAATGATTTTTTAAATCCCCCATCATATTTTTTATATGTTAAGCGTTCTTCTGTAATCGCAAATAATAATTTATCATCTTCAAAAAGGCAAACTCCTCCACCATCAACAGGTCTTATTTCGTTGTTTTCATCAACAATACATGCGTTTAACCCAACAGTAATCATTAAAACTCCACCTTATATTTAAATTAATTTTTTTTCAAAAACACTTCTTCCAAATTTATACTTTTAGAATTTAATTTACTAAATTTAAATAACATGGTTGCTGCTATGCAAATACCAACCAGAGTCAAAAAAATAGATTTATGAATGCCCGAAGATGCCATACCCACAATAATTGTAATGCTTATAGGCGTCGCAATTTGTTCCATCAATTGGAAAATTGAATTCACACGAGCTAGATACTCCTGTGGACAGTATGATTGAATAATTGAATTTCTACTAATTGAATAAATGATTGACCCTAAACTAATCATGAAAAGAGATATTGGAATGAACCACCAACCAGGAAGAAGTAGTAAAGTTAAGCCTGCTAACATACATAAAAATCCTATATAAATTAAATTTCCTAAATTCCCCTTTTTCATTTTACTAATGACTAATGTTCCGAGAAAGAGTCCTGTACCAGAAGTGGCCACTACAAATCCTATATTAGAATCCTCAAATAAATAGACTTCTTTCAAATAAAAAATAACTAAGGTAGAGACAGGGGCTACAGAAAAAATTAGTAAAAAGGAAGATACCAAAAAGATTCTTAAAGTTCTAGTGGCCATAGCAATCTTTAAACCTTCCACCAAATCTTTAGCAAAAGCTTTCTTTTGACCAATTACTTTTTCCTTATCTGGAATTCGAACTAAATATAAAAAGAAAATCATCATAATAAAAGATAAGGCATTTAATATAATCAAACTCATTGGGGAAAATATAGTTAACAACCCACCCCCAATTATTGGCCCTGTAATCATCGAAGATGTCCATACAGTAGCGAAACCAGCATTTGCCTCTAATTTTTGTGTGGGATATAGTAAGGGGATAATTGAAAATTGGGCAGATCTTGCAAACAAGTTTGCAGTATTTACTAGAAATCCAATTACCAATACCAACATAGAATTCAGTAATGTTAAATATTCCAAAATTGGAATTAAACTAACTAATATAAACTGTATTGCATAAGAAGTAAATAAAATCGTTCGAGGGTTTAATCGATCTACCCAAGTGCCGATTAAAGGACCCATTATTATTTTAGGAAGTTGTGTAAAAATAACAGAAGCACCCATCAGGGATAAAGAATTCGTTCTATGATAAATCAACAATGGTAACGCTAAATCAAAAAAAGCGTTTCCCAATGAATTAAATAAGGTTCCGCATGCATATGTTGTAAATTTAGGATTTTTCCAAATCGACTTGCTATTGCCCATATTTTTACTCCTATACTCAATCTAGTAATAGTAATAAAGGGAGGGTTTCCCTCCCTTTACGTAAGACAAATTAGAAAATCAAAATAAATTTCTAATTGTCTGCCCAATCAATGGGTTATCTTTATTAGTTACAAAATACACAAGAGCGACCTTCGATATTAGTAACTTTACGGATTTTCAACATACTATCACCTCCTTTCAATGAGATTTTGTAATTTCATACCTTAATGGCAATAATAACTCCAAAATTTAAATACTTACTAATTGTTGATACTTTTGAAAAACCGACTTTTTTTAACAAGTTTTTATTCTCTATCTCAGTAAATGGGATTAATACATTCTCTAATTCTTCTCTCTTTCTTGAAATCTCCAACTTGGAATAATTTTTTTGTTGTTTATAATCGTAATATAAATCTATATAATTTCGTGTGAATACAGAATCCTCTTCTAATAATTTTTCATACAGAATAACGAATCCATTTTGGGGCAAACTATTGTATAATTTTTTTAATAAATCTTCTCTTTCCATAGGTCGTATAAACTGTAATGTAAGATTTAAAATAAAACATCCTGGATCTATAAAAGAATTAATAGTTGTTAAATCTTCCTGTAGAAAATGAATTGTTTGAGGACTTTTAGCCATTTCTTTAACTTTTTCATTTGCCTTGAATAACATCGATTCAGAATTATCTATTCCATAAAACTTTGTGTTGGTTTTATTTAGCAGGTTGTTCAATAGAATTAACGTTGTTCCCGTGGCACAACCTAAATCATAAATATTCGTATCTTTCACCAAATGTTTAACAATATATTGAACAATTAAATTTTGAAATTCCTTATATAAAGGCACACTACGATTAACCATATCATCAAAAACTAAGCTAACACTTTCATTAAACGAAAAATCTTCTACTTTAGTTTTTTTAAAATAAATCGTATCTAAATCCATAGCATTTACTCCTTTTTTAATACAAATGTTTGAAAATAAGGAATATGACTGCATTTTTCAAATAAGATCGGATGTGTTTCAGCGACAATATTTGGAGGTTGGGGCTCAAATAATCCCACTACTTTAAATCCAGCTTGGACAAATGTTTGGAAATATGTTTCTGTAGTTCGATGATAACTTTCTATAGATGAAATTACCGTCTCGCCATCTTTGTTTTCTCTTGATTTTGTAATTTTCCCTTCTGCAAAATAATTCTGCAATGAAAAATCTTCATAATTCCATCGTCCATTATAATACTCCTTCTTCCAAACACCTCCGTCTTTAATAGGATGTGGGATTGTAACTATTAAAGTTCCATTCTCAGTTAATAATCCTGCAAATTTCGAAAGCCTTGTGCCTATGTCTTCGATATAATCTAAAACGTTATTACAAATAACATAATTGAACTTATCCTCAATGTTTAAATTGACAATATCTCCATGTAATGTTTCAATCCCTTTTAACTCTAATATATTGACTTTATTGTTTACTACTTCAAGCATCTCTTCAGAAATATCATTGGCAACTATAGTTGCTCCTTTTTGTGCAAAATGAATAGCTTGTTCTCCAGTTGCACAGCCAATATCCAATATTTTTGTATTAGGTAATACTTTAATCAATCTATCCATCATCGAATCAAGTAATATGCTGTTAAATGAATCATTTTCTCGTTCGTTTACATAAACATCTGTCAGTGAACTTTCTTGAAAACTAGCGTGCAAATTTTCTGTATGGTGAGTGAAATGCCCACACTTTTTGCAATTTTCATTTTTAGTAAATACTTCTTCATAAATTTTATAGTTCTGTGAATTGATAAGAAGGCGAGTTCCTTCCGTCTTTCTTTCCACTCCAATCAAATATCTAATTACTTCATTTGCTTGTATCGCAGCAACCATTGAGTTTAAAGGTCCATAACTTGGCGCTTGAAAACTTTCATTTAAATTACTTGGCAATTCTTGACCATTATCCAAAAATTTATATAGATCTCCATCATTCTTATAACATTCATAGCAGGCAGTTTTTCCTGGAATGACCATAGGACCAATAGCTCCAAATGAATCAATATATCCTGCATTACTATATGCAAAACCATGCTTCATTGCAGCTGAATTAATCCATTCGTGAATTTCTGCTGGAGAATCAGCAGACAAAATAATAATGTCACACTCATTAAAATATTTATCAAATATTTCTACATCGGAAATAGACTCTAATATTGGAACAAGTTCAATTTCTGAATTAATTAGTGCTAATTGCTTAGCAGCTTGTTCAACTTTGAAATTGTTAACATGCTCTTCATGATATAAAAACTGTCGAGTTAAATTACTTAATTCAATAGTATCTCCATCCGAGAATATCAGTTTACCAATACCGGCTCCTGCCAAATTCATTGCTATATTAGTGCCGATACCACCCATCCCAACTAATCCTACAGTTTTATTCGCCAAAATTTCCTGTGCATTAATAGGAGCATCAATTAAATCAAAATAAAGAGAATGTCTAGAATAACGATTATCCGAATCAAACTTTTTATTTGAAATAATTTTATTTTCAATTAATTCTTCTACTAGATTACGAGCTTCTATTTCGGATAAACTAGAGTTACTTGTAATGAATTTAAAGCTATCATCTAACGTTCTTGGTTTAGAAAAGTACTTTAAAATATTCCCAAGGTAATCGGGAGCTTCTTCAATTACTTGCGCTTTAGGAGGCATAGTACCAATTAATATTCTGTCTTTCACTTGATATATAGTATTATGTTTTTGGACGTTGTAGTGAGTTGTCATGATTAATCTCCTTACTCCATGTATTTCATATTTACTTGAATTTATACAAATTATATTAAAGATTTATACATCTTATATAAAAGTTTCATATATTTTCTAAATTTTATTTTTTTTAGATTAAAATGGAATATATTACTTACTTTTTATCCTTTATATGGTTTCAAAAAAATAATTTCTCAAATTTACATAATATTTATTTTGAAACACAATGGTGCTTTTCAAGTATAGAACCTAACCACCGCACTTAAAATTGATAATCGAGATGGTGAGATCATCGCTCATGTTACCGTTATTAATAGCCATCAATTGACATATTGTGGTTGAACGGGTAGATGGCTCAGTCGAGATACACGTGTGTGACGGCAGTCTGGATATCAACCTCGTTGTGAAAGATTCGTCTATTACGCAGTCAGGAAACGGAGAAGTTAAAATTGGTGAATAAAGAATAGCATCGGGAGAGTCCAGAAGAATGAAAAAGATTCCTTCCCAAGTAGATTACGGAGAAATAATTTGGGAAGGTGACAAACTTTTTACAAATAACATTTAGTAAAAGACCGACTTTAATAAAAGTGCAGTAAAATTCATACAAAAAAGTCATTAGGAAATTTTATCCTCAAGCTTTTCGCAAAATTACTTTATCAATTTTTTTGTCTAAAATACTTCTTGTTAGCAACCCAACACTTTAATAACTGATAAAGTTACAATATTAATTATAATTATTGCTGTAATAGTCAACTATATATGTTATGTATCCTATTAAAAAAACAGGCGAAAAAATACAAACCCTGATACAGCTACGACTATACTGTACCAAGGTTTATTTTTGATGCCACACCATCTTATATATACATATGGTAAATAAAATTATCTACCAAAAAAATTCAACTAGTTGTCCGTCTTCAACGCTTCCGTATTCTTATCTTCTTTTTTCGAAAACACCTTCTTTTATAAATATAAGAACTATTTATAGTTTTATCACATGTGAAGGCTTTTATAATAGGCTCCTTATTAAAGTAGGTCTAGAATAAAAAATTGAACAAAATAAAGATTAAGTTACCATGTTTCTATTTTTTATTGTTTGTATTACAGCTTTTATCATTCTCTAAATCAACTAATATATTTTTTATCAATGAAGAGATCCCTTTATACACTCCACTAGAGCTAGTCAATGTCTTTTTGGTAACTCCTAAAAATTCACTTAAAAGAGTGTAATCTATTCTACATTCAGAAGTTATTTTTTTAAGAAAGATTAAAACAACTTTAAAGAGGTTAGGACATAACTAGTCAAAAAATTTAAAGCGCGAGAACTCAATTTTTAAAATTGTTGATTTCTCGCGCTTTTCTGATGTGAAATTTTGTCCCAGCCTCATATATTTTCATATGTAAATTTAAGAATTTTATTTTCACTTTACAATATCTAACTTCAGTTATTTAAATATATTATCAACAATAAGGGTACAACTTAGCTGTGTGGTACCCAACTTTGTTGTCATTCAACATAAATTAAACAACTTTATTATCTCTTAACATTAAAAACTGATAAAGTGACAATATTAATTATAATTTTCGCTGTAATTATCAACTATATATTTTATGTATTTATTCATAAAAAACATTCTAAGAAAAAACAAAAACCCTGGTACAGCAATGACTACACTGTACCAAGGTTGGTTTTCGATGTCACAATATCTTATATATTTATGACAAATATAATTATAAATTGTGACAGCATTAGTTATAACTCACATGTAGGGATGGAATAAAGTTTGATTAAAAGTAAGCCCGTATTCAAATAACGCATATAAATAACCAGGCACCTCCGGTACGATAGATGTATCAATTGAAGGAGGTGCTTCCTTATGCTAACGAA
>NZ_JBNNMG010000054.1:0-36879 GCF_050272555.1 Lysinibacillus sp. NPDC047702
GTTTTGTCATCTTAGACACTCCTAGTAAATTGTTAAGATTATTATACTTTATAAACTCCCAATTCACTGTGTCCATAATTTAGACTAACATCATTCTTCATTTACTAAAGCCATTTCACTTTTAGCATCAAATTTTGAAAAGTCCACAATAATTTCTGCTCTCTCACCTGGTGATAATGTAATTTCACTCATAGAAATAGGTTTATTTAAAAAACCACCATCAGTAGCTATTTGTTGAAACTTATCTCCCGTATTTAATTTAAATGTATAATTCCGTGCATTCGATCCGTTCAATAAACGAAGTCTCACTTTTTCTTTTCCAACTGTAAGTTTTGGATTTAATGTACCATTAATTAATAATGTGTCTCCAATAGTACCGTCCTCATTAAGAACGGATTGGTAGTCAAATTGCTTTTCCTCAGTAAACTGTCTATCTTGAAATATTAAAGGAAAATCATTTTCTCCATATTCATTTGGTAATCCCAGTTTTTCAGAATTCTCATCTTCAATATAGATTAAACCAGCTAAACCTTTGTACACTTGTTCAGCTGTAGCACCCTCTGGATGTGGATGGAACCATAATGTTGATGCTTCCTGACTTACTGTAAATTTAACATCTTTTAATGCGCCTGGTTCCAGTATTTGATGTGGACCCCCATCGCCTTCACCTGGAATTTCTACGCCATGCCAATGGAATGTTGTTTGTTCAGATAAATCATTTTTAGTTCTAAATGTTACAGTTTCTCCTTCTTTCAAACGGATAATTGGTCCTAAGAAAGCACCATTATATCCATATGTTTCAGTATCGATGCCATTAAAGATTTCCGTCGTTCCTTGCTGTGCAGTAATATGAACGATTCCATCCTTAGGTTCAACGAATGGTGGCAGCGCTACTTCATTTTCTCCAGTAGAATTATTTAACGATAATGGATTTGTATGACTTGCATGGCTGTTCTCCATATCTGCCATTTCCTCCTGAGTCATGCTGGAATGATCCATCCCCTCCATGTTCGACATTTCTTTCTGACCCATATTGGAATGATCCATGGTATTGCCTTCATTAGCTCCTGAATTACTTGTACTACATCCGCCAATAATAACAGTTCCAAGTAGTAATGAAGTAATCAAAATTTTAGAATTCATTATGTTTCCCCCTTTATTTTCATCACAATGGAACTGTAACAAAAAAATATGGAGAATCTATGGATAATAAAAATAAATCATCTATCTTTTGTCTTTTTTCCTCTTACTCTCCCAGTCCAAATTGATATAATAACGAAGGTTACTATAATTACAATTTTCCATTTTAGATCTACGTGCATAAAACCAAAGACTGCACCAGCTTCTAGAATAAGTGAAGGTATTTTCCCTAAAGTACTAGCGATTGCAAATAAAGTAAGAGAGACCTTGGAAAAAGCACTCCCTAATGTTATAGCACCAGAAGGAATAAAAGGAAGAATTCTCAAACTTAAAATAACCCAAAAAGCCTTATATCCTTCAAGATGCTTTAGCTTTAACATTACTGGGTGTTGGAAATCCTTTAATCTCCATTTTTTTAAACCCCTTCTATATAAAATAAAGCTAATTAATGCACCTAATCCCTCACCTATAATTGAAACGATTAATCCATGATAAAGTCCAAAAAACGAAAGGTTTGCTGCTGTAATAAAAACACTCGGTAAAACACCGATAATACTAATAAGAATATTAACAAATAAGCTAATAAATATTGCAAAAAAACCTGTATGTTCAAATATTTGAAGGGTTGTTTCTTTCATATACTCTCTCCTCGATAAGTTAGTCTGGCTAAGTAGAGAGTTTTATTTTTAACTCTAATTTCTAGGGTGCAAATTAATCAAACAAAACTTATCAATCATCAATAGATTGCTAGAAAAGATTTGGTAACCCTTTAGGAATGCAAAATGAAACGATTGTGCCTTTATTTAATTGACTTTCAATCTGAATTCCTTCTCCGAAAATTCGTTTAAGACGATGGTTCGTATTGGCTATGCCGATACCTTGTTCATGCTTGTTTGTCCTTAAAAGAATTGCCTCAACTTGACTAGCTGTCATACCAACCCCATTATCCTCTACAGAAACAACATGATAATTTTTGTGGTTTTTTATCGAAATGACAATGATTCCACCTTCTGTTTTTTTAAGAATGCCATGATTTAGAGCATTTTCGACAATTGTTTGAATAGCAAGAGGCGGTATGAGAATCCCCTTTAGCTCATCTAAATCCCAAGAAACTTCGAGGCGATTGCCAAATCTTTCACTTTCTATAAACAAGTAGGAACGAACTAGATCAAGTTCTTCTTCTATCGGAATTAAGTTTTTTATGTTGTCTGTACTAAAACTCTTTTGTAAATAATTACCGAATTCAATTAATAAATCCGTCATCCTGGTAGGATTTACTTCACCTAACGAAGAGATTGTATTTAACGTATTAAAAAGAAAATGTGGCTTTATTTGAGCTTGTAAATATGCCGCTTCTAGACGTAATTGCTCTTTAACTGCTTGATTTTGTGCAAGCAGCGATTGGACACGTGCCTTTAGTTCGAGCGCATTTGCTGGCTTTGAAACATAATCGTTTGCTCCTGCAAGAAATCCCATGTAAACATCTATTGGTTGGGTTCTAGCAGTCAGCAGCAAAACGGGAAGCTCTACTATTGTAAAGCGCTTGCGGATTTCCTTACATAATTCATAGCCTGACATTTTTGGCATCATAACATCAGAAATGATAATATCCCAATTTCCCAATTCAATCATTTTCAACGCTTCTGCTCCACTTGTGACAGTATAAATATTATATAGCTCTTCCAGTATACTACTAATAACTTTTAAGTTAATCGGATCATCATCAACAATAAGTATGTTACTGCTTGGCATTGCCCTTTGTTCATCATCAATTAATTGCTTCTCTGTGATATCAGGAGAATTTATAGGAAGCAAAGAGAAATCTGTTGCTGAAACTTCCTCTTCTATAGATACATTTGTATCGATTGCTAATGGTAACGTGAAAGACAATGTTGTCCCCTCGTTTTCTACTGATTGTACTGTAATTGTGCCCCCATGGAGTTCAATTAACTGCTTGGCTATATTTAAACCAAGTCCAATTCCAGTTGTAGTAATCTTTTCAAAACGCTCATAACGAAGGAAAATACGCTTGATGTCATCCTCACTCATTCCTATGCCGGTATCACTAATCAATATAGTTGCTACCTTATCATCATGAATGGCATTAATCGTAACACTTCCTGCATCAGTGAATTTGACAGCATTATGAAGTAAATTAAAAAGAATTTGGACAAGTCTGCTCTCATCCGCATATACAGGAGGGAAAAATGCTGAAATTTCTGAGATGATCTCCAACTTTTTTGTGTTTTTTATAAATTGAATCATATCAATAACCCCAGCTGTAACACTATATATGTTGAGCCTTTTTTGATTTAGCTGAATCTGTCCTTCTTCTAATTGATTGATATCTAATAAATCATTCAATGTAAATGCCATTCGATTGCCAATTTGTAATAACAACTCAAGATTTTTTTTACTTTTTTTTGTTAATTGCGATGATTCACTTTCAAGAAGCGTTTGTGTAATGTTTAGTATACCGTGTAATGGATTACGAAGTTCATGGGATGTATTCGCAAGAAATATATCTTTCTGAACGTCCAACTTTACTAGTTTTTCGTACTGCTCATTATTTAATCGAATAACATTTATATGCCGCCTTATCAGTAGAAGAGCAATAACAATTATTGAAATGAAATAATCAAATGGGTAATAGGGTATATTCACTACAAGAGTTTTAATAGCAGTTCCCCATATACTATTTGATATAAAGCAAATTAAATAAAAGAGTATAAAAATACCATCAATATTCCCTTTTATAATAGCTGAAATAGTAGGCACAATAAGCTGAGTGACAATAAAAATTCCGTAAATGATTACAAGCAATTTCATAGGTGTGTAGTGCAAAGCTGATGTTATCAATAGCGTCAGAGATATGGGGATGAATAATACATATAATACATTTGATACTGTAGACTTAATTTTATAAAGTTCATTAATAAATTTTAATGTTAAGAGTAGTAATCCGATCAGTAACACTATCAGTAATTTAATGTAAAGTCCATTCTTTATTGGAAGATTTAACAGCACATTATCGTCTATTAAAATAATAAATCCATTAAGAATGAGTAAAAAACTAAAATACAATAATTCCTTTTCATATTGCCCTCTTCCAAGGAAAAATATAGATAGTGCATAGAAACCATGTAGAAAAAAAATGACACTAACTAGCAATTGCAATGATTCTGAAAAATTAGCTCCCTTAGTAATTGCAGATTGGAGCCCAAAATGAACCGAATCTTTCAAACCTCCCGAATTAAAACTATCATAATTGGATACTTGAATAATTAAGTCAATTTCTTTTGCTTCAGAGGAAAAGATGACCGTCATGGGTCCTTGTTTTTTTATTTTCTCTATGGGGTATTTATTAGCAAGATTTTCACTATTCACCAATTTACCGTTCACATAAATACTTGCAAACGACCCGAATCCTTCTAATTTAATACCATAAATTGTTTCTTCCTGATTGGGAAGCAAAATTTTAAGCCTATAGGAGCCATAACCTATAGAGGAACCCTCTAGCGGCTCCATTTTCTCTTTCCAATTCCCGGGAACTTGTATGTACTGCTGTTCATTATTTACGCTAGAATCGTCAATAATAAACTTTGAAGGATAAAATAGCCATTCACCATTTAAAAAAATAACCTTATCTTCATTTAACGTAACATGACGTAAATCAACAACTCCCTTTTCTGCAGTTTGATTTGTAGGAGCATTAAAATAAAGAAACCATCCAAAGCGCAATGAAAGTAAGCTAAAAATAAAACTTATAATAATCAGTATTTTTTTTGATTTCGTAAATTTATTTGCTATCAAAATTTTTAACCTTTCTATTAAATAGATGTAAGAAGCCTTAGCTCTCTTTAGTGTAAGTGTTTCTAATGTATTATTCTTACTACTCTTACTATTTTCATCCTCTTACTACAATTTAACTATTTTTGATCTGCTTGTCACTAACAACTTTCTGCCCGGTCCTAAATCAAATACTGATAGTAAATATTGTTTGTATACTTTCATTACAAGCATACTATAATCAGAAGGCAATAAAATTCGAATATATTGCAAATAAAAAGAAGACTGGTGGATATCCTAAAATAACAGTCTTCTAACATTCCTTACTTTAGTATTTTCAATATTGGATGGACAACTTTTCGTGCGTTAAATGATAATAACACTATATAATAGAAGAAACTCATACTAAATAGGACGTGATGATATGAAAACAATTCATATTCCTACCGATGCTGAACGCATTATTAGTACTTCTAGTAAAGGCGATCAATCGAAATGGCGTATCGGCAACATGTGGGTCAAACAAAATGCACGAGGATATGAAGGACAAGCAGAAGTACTCGCTTCACTCGTGCTTAAATGCTCAACGCTTGATTGTTCAAACTATGTTGTCTATCAGCTATGTACTATTCAGTTAACTGACGGCGAGCAATTTGATGGCTGCTATTCACCGGACTTTCGTGGTACAAAACAGGAAGTGACACTTGAGCGCCTGTTTGAAGCAAATTTCAGCTCGACTGACCCGATTACAAATAACAACACACTTTCCACTACAGAAAAATACGAGCAATTAATGGCGCTAGTCAAGCAGTTTACAGGTCTTGATGTACGCCAACAGATTGCACAACTTTTCGCTTTCGATGCCCTCATTCTTAATGAAGACCGGCATACAAACAACATTTTATTCTTATACGATCCACAAGAAAAAACGTGGGAGCTAGCACCGATTTTCGATAACGGGCTTAGCCTGCTATCGGATGAAAAAGACTATCCACCTGGCAAACCATTAACGATTTTAAAGCGAAAAGTAAAGGCAAAACCACTGAATTCATCTTTTGCAAGGCAACTTACCCTATACGAGGGACCACCATTTATCAATAAAGATAAATTAATAGCTGCAATCGAACAATCACCGTATGATTTCGGTCGTGCAAGGGACGTATTACTCTCACAGTTTCGTGATCCCGAATTGAAACATTTATTCATCGAAGGGAGTGAATCAAATGATTGATTACATGACATTTGATGTGATGTGGATGGATGACATTATTGCTCATGTTGAGTTAAAACCGGCTAATGGTGGCACACCTTATGTGATTAATTATATTGATGATTTTAACAAGCAATTTTCACCGAATATGGAGGGACATATTTCCTTAGAAGAACTAGAACGTTGGCTAAAATGGCGAACCTTCCCCCCTACTCGGGTCAATGCCAAAGAATTACTGGCTTCATTGGATATGCAAGCCTATAATCGTTGGGGCATCGTGCGTAAAACTCATGGTGTCATGGCAGATGACGAAATTTGGCTACGTTTTAAAGGTGAAACCCTCACACATCGGGATGTCTGCTTACGCAAAGAACTATACTATCCTGAGGAATCAAATTTTTTAGAGTTTTAATAAGTTAAACCATTTAAATGTAATAACCACCTATCGCATAATTTGATAGGTGGTTATAAATCATTTTAAATTGATCAAACTAGTAAAGTGTTTTTCAACCGAGAAACGATTCCTTCAAGTTTACCTTCATAGTAACTAGAATAATCTTGGGGAAGTTTATTACCAACAACCGGAATATCCATCTCCAAGAAATCAACAATTGTCTGACCAATTTATTTAAACCACTCGTTTTGGGTCTGAATGTATTTCAACTTATTCACCTGTAATCGTTGTATATTGAACTGTTTTCTCACTTTCCTCTGCTTGCACATCAGATTGAGCTGTTTTCTCATTATCCTTTACCTGCAAATTCAGATCCGTTGCTATTAGAATTGCATGCCGATAATATCAACAACTACAGATTATGGAGAATTTGAATTGAATAAAGGCCATTCTAAATATCCGTAAAAAGAATCCGTTTTTAAAAAAGGTTTTGATGAAGTGATAAACCTTCATGTATAGTTTAAAAAGGAAACTTGAAAAATCAAGATTTCCTTTTTGCGATTTAACAAATTATACTGTGGTTGATTCGGTCTTTTTTTATGCATTCAAAAACTCATTACCTCTTAGAAAAACAAAGTTATGATTGCTAAAATAGCTGGACCACCTTGTTTTAATATAATCGACTTCGAGCTTGTTAAGCCTCCATAAATTGCGACAATTATAACAAAGATTAAAAAAATGGCTACAATTTCAGATTTTTGATGAGAAAAAAATAAACCATACAATAAGGCGATTGCAATAAGTCCATTATATACGCCTTGATTTTTGAAAAGAACTTGGACATTATGATTCTCTAATGTATTCTCAGACATATTAAATGTTTTTGCTGTTCTTTTTGATGTAGTTACAAACGTTTCTAAATACATAATATAAAGATGCTCAACTGCCAATTAAGCTTAAAATAAAAGTTAATGAAGACATCCGACTCACCCCTTAAAAAGTTTAAAAAGGCAATGTCCGCAAATGCATTTTGGGACATTGCCTAAAAATTTATTTATTGAACCTTACAATGCGATCAATTGAAAGACGTGAAGAACCATAAGCAGGTGCTGCTGCTTCACCGATTGCTAATAATAATATAGGTATTTCATTTGCAGGCAATTCCATGTATTCAGCAAATTTAGTTTTATCAAACCCACCCATCGGAACTGTATCATAACCCATTTCTTTCGCCAATAACATTATTTGCATAGACACTAAGCCAGCATCAAAATGTACTATGTTTTCTAATACTTTTGTCGAAGCTGAACCGTACATTGCTAATGCGTCTTGTGCAAGCTTTTTTGCAATTTCTTCTGGCATATAGCCTAATTCCGCATTTTTTTCATAAATCTCCTCAGCATTTAAATACATTTCAATATCTCCAATGACAGCGATAATGGCAGAGGCTGTTTCAATTTGCTCTTGATTAAATGAAAAGAAATTAATATTCTTTTGAATTTCCTTATCATCAATGACGATAAATCGCCATGGTTGCATATTACTCGAAGAAGGAGCTGTAATAGCATCTTGTAGTAGCTGCACTATTGTTTCACGAGATATTTTAGTTTTAGCATTATATTTACGAACCGATTTACGCTCCTGCATAATCTGTTTTACTGGTGTAGATGACATGTAATCTCCCTCTTTTTCGAAAAAAATTTAAACTGCTTTAATAGTTACATTGATATTTCCCATTGTTGCTTTTGAATATGGACAAACAGTATGAGTTAATTCTAATAATTCCTGTGATTCTTCCAATGCTAATCCTTCAATATGTCCTTCGATAACAACAGCAAGCACATAGTCAAAAGCAGCTTGCTCCATTAATTTAACTGTTACTTTAATCGTTGATGAGTTTTTAAGTTTTTTCTGGCGTTTAATTAAATCTAATGCACTATTAAAGCAGGCACTATAACCTGCAGCAAATAATTGTTCTGGGTTTGTAACATTATCTAATTTTGAGCCAGGTGGTGCAATTTTTAAAGATAGTGATTGATCCTCTGCATATGATGTGCCACTACGCCCACCATTATTAATCATTGTAGTTGAGTATAATTCTTTCATAATTGAAAACCTCTTATCTATATTAGTATTTTAAATTGTACACAATTTAATTTTTACAAATTGAATTGTACACAATTTAATTGTGTTTGACAAGCAGGAACTTTATTTTTAATATAAATGTAAGTAGAAGAACTTTAAGAGGGGATTTTTATGCCTAATCATTTAGATAATCAACTATGCTTTCTTTTGTATGCGACATCGAAAGAAATCATTCGACAATACACATTATTATTGAAGCCATATGATTTAACTTATACAGGCTATATCACCTTATTAGCCTTAGAGGAAAACGAACAAATAACTGTAAAAGAATTAGGACGACGTTTATTTTTAGATTCAGGTACATTAACACCGTTACTAAAAAAATTAGAGGCAAAGGGTTACATTTGCCGTAAGCGTTCCAAGGATGACGAACGACAAATGCAAATATATTTAACAAAGGACGGAAGTAATGTTCGTAGTAACCTCCCTGAAGTGTCTCGCCAAGTAATGAAGCAATCAAATATCTCAGAGCAGCAATTTATACAACTGAAAAATGTTCTTCAAGATATCATACAAAACGACTGGAAAATAAAAGATGAAAATTAAGGCATAGCTATTTCTCAATTTTGCAATTAAAAGCTCCCCTTAGAAATAGACTGTATCAGCATTTTCTATAGGGGGGCATAATCTTCTAAAACCTTCTTGGAGATACATTTGTAATTATAGCTTAGTAAATAGTTCTAAATGGATATCTTCAAACTCTCATCAACCCATTATAGAAATTTCCTCACTATATTTCCTTCGTGCATTGACTGCTACCCGGTTGTGCTTTTCCCCGCTTCCTAAAATCCCTAAAATATGTATACCCAAATTTAAAATAAGTCATAACCATTAATTAAAAAATTGATTTTTATTTTTGTAATACATTGTTGAATCCTTTTTTCCTTTTCCTCTTCTGAGTATTTTTTAGGTATTTTCATACAAATTCCTAAATCGATCCATGTAACTTTCTTATTTTCTTTATCCCAAAAGATATGTTCAAGTTTAAAATCATAGTCATATCTATTTACATCCATCATAGCTCTTTTTGCTTTAACCAAATGACCAAGAATTATTTTTAATTCTGTAAGACAAATACCCCTTTTTAAAATCTCTGGTAAGGGCCTTCCCTTTGCTTTTTCTATAAATAAAAAATCTCTGCTCTTATATGCGAAAATCGTGGGAAAATAAGGGCTATCATTTAGATCTAATAATGCATGAATATCATTGTCGCCTTTTCCTTTAGATAACAATTTTTTCAAAATAATATCTTTCCCATTAAGATCAAATATAATAGAACGTTTTATATTGTTTTGTATTATTTTAATACTTTCATCCAATATCCTTTCATTTCCATATGAATAAATAATATTTTGACTTTCCTTCGGTAGTCCATGAAAATATTTTGTAACTTGCACTTTTATTTCTCCTTTCGTCTATAACAAAATTCGACAAAAGGAATTATTATCCTTCAATAACTACTTCTCATAACACTTATCAAACATTATGAATTCAATGCCTGTTCAAAGAATTGTTAAATAAAGTGAAGAATTTTAAAGAATATAATAAAAATGGATTTGGAATAGATTTACCAAATCCACTTTCACACAATTTCTATTGAGTAATACGTTTGAAAAACGCTTTTGTTTTTTCTAAATCAGTTATATGTTGATTACACTGTTGACTATCTATACAAATATAATTACTATGATTAGCGATTTTCAAAATAAAAGTTCAAATTACTATATTATAGTAACCCTACCATTTCAAACAATTCAGACGTAAGCCTGAAGACAAGAAATGAAAATAAGTTGTATATTTTATTTATAATTTTAAATTAAAAAGTATCAGGAGATTCAGAGTTTAGGATTATTCAAAACAAATAAAATGCTGGGAGCTAACAATTTCAATCTTATATATTAATCTAGAAATACAAATTGTGTGAAGGTGATTTCTATGAAAAATAAAATGCATTTTACTATTTTAAGTAATGATTCAACAGATGGAGATGGAGGTTACGGAGTAGGTACCCTTGATTTAAATAATGTAACACCTCTTATTATTGATTGTGAAAACGAACACGTATTTATAGACTTAGAAGCCTTACATGGGCGAAGTATAATTGAAAAAAAGGTTCGATTTTCCCCTGACTTAGCTCATGCTAGTGACAATTATAATCGTTATTGGATTGTTTGGATAGCTATTCAGATTGCTCAAAATGGACCTTTTTATGCGGGCTGTACAGCAAGTGAAGTACGTGTATCAAAAGAAGAACGCCGAATTAAACTTGGCTATAAATCCTTGCCAGAACAAGTAAATTACTTAGATAAGGCACTTAAAGGGAAATTTATCCTTAATCATGTAGATATTCATTCAAAAAAACTACTTTATCAGTTTTTATCTGGATTTAATGAAGAATACTGGAAACAGTCACCTGAAGAATTAAAACAACAACTATCTATCTGGGAGGATTTATAATGGCTTTTGTAGTTACTGAATTATGTAGGGATGAAAAAGCAGCTGTCTGTTTGGATGTCTGTCCTGTAAATTGCATTGTTATGACAGATACCCAATATGTAATTAATCCTGATATTTGTATTGATTGCGGTGCTTGTGAATTAGTTTGTCCAGTGGAGGCTATTTATTTTGAGGATGATTTGCCTACGGAATATAATTCTGCAACCCTACTAGCACTTAATCATTTCCGAAACTAAAATGGAATCTGATATGGTTATGACTAACTGTAGAATGGAATGCATATTTTTAGAAGGATTTAGTACACTAAAACACGGATTTGGAAACTACCTATCGTCCAAATCCGTTTTATTTGAATAAATTATCATTCCACCCATACGTCAGGGCTTTTTTCCTTTGTCCCCTTTCATGCTATCATTTTTGGCAATTACACCGATGGAACCTTGAACCGTGAGAGGTAGAACCTCCAAATAATCCATGTCTTTTAATAACACCTTGGATTCCTTTTCCTTAAGATATACCAGTTACATCTACTATTTTTATTGGTTATTGTTTTTTTGATAGTTTCCATACAATTGCCCGCACGCAGCATCTATATCAATGCCAAATTGACTCCTAATGGTAACGTTAATTCCCGCTGACTTTAATTCTTTATAGAAATTTACAACATGATTCTCATTTACTTCTTCAAACCTCATAGGCGAACTAACAGTTGGGTTATACCTAATGATGTTTACATGGAACAAGTTCCCTCTCTTATATCTACCTTTTAAAAGGTTTACTACTTCTTTTGCATGATTAATAGAATCATTGACTCCTGGCAATATAATATAAGCAATGTAAACTTTTCTTGAGGTCATACGTATATGCTCATCTAATGTATTCATTACATCCAATAATGGGTAGCGTTCATTAATTGGCATTAACTTGCTTCGCTGTTCATGAAAAGGAGAATGTAATGAAAACGTCAGGTTAACCTGCGGATAATTTTGAGTCATTTTTTTTATGCCAGGAATAATGCCTATAGTTGAAATAGATAGCCTACGAGGACTTAAGGCAAACAACTCAGGGCTTGTAAATACATTTAAAGCATCAAAAACTTGTACATTAGCTAATGCTTCTCCCATTCCCATAAAAGAAATACTATCAATTGAATGTCCCTTTAAGTGAAAATACAAAATTTGATCAGTAATTTCATCTGACGTTAAGTTGCGTTTTAAACCTATATCTCCAGTTGCACAAAATTTACAACCAAAATTACAACCGCACTGCGAGGATATACAAAATGACTCCCAACCAGCTTTATATTTCATATTTACCGTTTCTATTTTTTCGTCTCCTGATATTCCAAATAAGACCTTCGAAACTTGCTCAGAATGTTGTTCCTTTAAAGGAATAACATCTAAAAGAGACTCTCCAAATTCTTTAACTAAATTCTCTCTCAACGATTTAGGAAGTACATTCATTTCATTGAATTTATCTATTCTTTCTTTAAAAATGGCATTCAATATTTGTCTCATTCTAAAATTAGGATAATTATGTTCCATTAAGAAATCTTTTATTCTTATATACTTATTGCTTTGTTTTAATTGCATCTTTCTCATCCTTCCTTATGACTCTCTAGTTTTATAGGAGTAAATAGAAAGGAGTTGTCTATCCCTTAAGTTAAAAATCAACACAAAAAAGGCACCCAAAGAATTATCGGTGCCAAACTTCATACAAAAAATATGCTCAAATACATAAGGACACTAAGTCATTACTTTGTAATTTACTTGGCATAGAGGAAAAGCTCCGATAACTATTTTTATATGGTTGCATAGCATAAAAAAGGACAGACTACTCCCTTTGTCAGCTAAACCATTTCCAAGTTTTACATTTTTACCAAACAGAATTCTAAAAACAGTTAACATTGCTTGCACCTCCCTTAGTCAAATTTATTATCGAGTAATTTAACATAATATTGAGTATATGTAAAGTGCTTCTTATAAAATGTATTTATGAGCATGATAATCTCCTCAAATAAGAAGTATAATATGATCCATATTTACCAATTGGTTGTAACATTACTGCTTTAATGTCGAATTGCTTTTTGCCTTTCCCCCATGATTTATATTTGATAATTTGATTAATCATTTTATTCAACTATTATCATTTTAGAAATATCATTATTCATTTACTTTGTAAAATCGAGATAGTCTACAACCTTCTAATTCTTCCAACTGTACATTATCTACGATTTCCTTTGCAATCAATCGACTAATAACTGGAGATAACGTGATTGCAGAATGCATAACTGCTAAATAAAGTCCTTTTACCTGATCATGAAAACCGACAATGGGGTAACCGTCTTTAGGCATGGGTCTCATCCCTACTTTGATACTTTCTAACTCTAAATGTTCCCCTTCTTCCAAATCATTGCGAAGAGTTTCAAAAGCTCTTTTTCCAACCTCTTCTGGTCCGTTTTCTCCTTGGTCATCCAAATAGTCTTCAGCAGCAATTAAAGTAGTATCAGATAGCTGTCTTGCCTCAAATCTAGAATTAGAAATTAATGTGTGAACAAGCTTTTTTGGAGATGTCATTCGAATAATAATAGAAGGTGATGACTCAACAGGAACATCCAGACTAAGAGGCTTACAAAGCTCAGGTAACGCTGTACCAGTTGCCAATACAATGACGTCTGATTCTATAAAACCTTTTGAAGTATGGATGCCAACTACTTTAGCGTCCTCCTTTTTAATTTGTGTTACTTTTGTGTCGAACAATATTTTTACTCCATTTTCTTGCGCTTTCTTTAGTAAAAGATTCGTTAGAATATTAGGGTCTACCGCACCTTCTTTAAAAGCATGTAGAGCTTCCTTTGGATATTCTTTTAAATGAGGTTCTAAGTCCGATACTTGCTGACCAGTTATTTTTTCTACATAAGATTTATTGATATTTACAGGAATTCCCCATGAAAGGGAGCCATTCCAATCAACCTTTAATTCTGGAATCTCTTTTTCCAATACTTGATATTCTGCTAAGGACCCATCATACAAATGTTGAAAGTTTTCTGGAACACGCCCTGAAGGATTAATCCAAGCAAAGGAATTTGATGTTACACCACAGCCTGCTTTTGAGTGGCTCTCAACTAAAGTGACATCCTGATTCTCTTTTGATAGATTATAAGCAATAGATGAACCAACAATCCCTGCACCAACAATAATAACCTTTTGCTTTTTAGACATTGCATTCCCTCCTCGTTCTATTTGTATAATTATACTATACGTTTAATCGTTTAAACCTAGTTAACCTCTATTAACAAAGCAAGCGTAGCATGAGGATATAAGACAATCTAATTGAAACAAAACTATTACAACGATTGTGATGGAAAAACTTTTTACTACACTTATTTTATTTCATCCATATACGCCCTGAAATTTTCTACAATTTCTTTTGCTTTAGTACGATATAAATAATGATCTCCTTCAAATGTCATCACTTTCCCATGTACAGAATCTTGGATTTGTTTTTGATGCTCTGGTATCCATCTGTCAGTTACTGGATGATTCGCTTGTATAAAGAAAATAACAGGAAGATTTTTTGGGAATGATAAATTTTCAGCTGCTCTAAAATTTTCATACATAATTTCAGCTTCATTTAACTGACTGGGATTATACATATTTTTGTGTTTCAAAATTCTCATTTGTTCTTTTGTTTTATCATCATATGGTAGTACGGCGTATGGGTCATCACCTAGCTTTACTTGTAATCTAGCTAAACCCGATTTTTTTAATAGTTTTATAGTTCTTATTATTGAAGAATCAATCTTTTTCTCGCTTATCGTTGGAACACTGCTATCGAGCCCGACAAATGCACTCACCTCGTTTGGATATTTGTTCACATAATCCAGTCCGTAAAGACCTGAAATGGAGTGGCCCATTAGAATATACCGCTCAATATGACGACGCTGTAAAGCTTCATGTATTTCACTGACTATATTCTCTGTGCTTCGTTCCTTTTCAGTTAGATCACTTAATCCATAACCAAAAGGCTCAATTGCAACAACTTTGTAAAATGGAGATAATTCATCTATTAGTGGTTTAAAATCAAGTGCTGGTGCTGCTGTTCCATAACCAGGTAAAAGCACGATGGTTTCTTCACCTTCTCCCTGAATTAAGACATTCATATCCTTCCCGTCTACAGTTACAGGCTGACCATAAATATCTATTTTTCCTTGCTCGAATTTGCTACAGATAATATTAACAATAAAAACAATGACCAGAAAAAGTACTGTTGTAATAACTATAACTCCTATTGCTTTAAGCATAAAGATGAGCGGTTTACCTATCCTCATTTTCATTATCTTTTCTTTTATTTTCACTCGCCTCTTCCCCTTTTCTTATCTATTTATTAGACATTTTATATGAGCATCAAGGAATAGCTTAATGGACGAAGATATACTCTCTGTGACAACAATATGAACGGAATATGAACAAACAAAAAATGTTACGGCGTCACATGTAAGATAGTCTGCATATGACGCTGTAACATGGGGAATACGAGAATGTTTAAATAATTCGAATGGTCAACATAAATCTATTCACTTTGTTGGTGTTGTGATTGGCAAAGTAACAATGACGGTCAGCTTGCTTTCGCACACTGATGTATAATTACAAATCTAAATAAAAATATTGATTTTAGGCTAGAAAATGCAATAACCATCTATCGAGATAGATGACATGTTGTTGAAATACTATTATGTCAATGAAATCAAGGTGACAAATTAAAAAGTATAGCTCTTTTTCAAAACGAGGGGTTGATCTCCGTTCCGACTGAGTGCTTTCCTGGGGGCGTCCGATGAGCCGCTTGGGGCAACAGATGTTTTTTGCGCGAAAGCGAAGCGGCAGCAGCACGATGTTGGTCACGAAGGCGTTGTCACAGGACGTGACGATTTTAGCCTTCGTTCCCCTAATCTGCTCGCTCCAGGGTCTCATCTGTGACGCTGAATCCCCGAGGAGTCACTCAGTCTACACTCCAATCAACCGTTGCTCATCGTATTTTCTATTGGCATTTCACACAAATGTATAGTGATAAGTTTGAAGTCTTAGCCATCACTATTTTGTGCAAAAATGTAGCTTTGATAACATTTTTCAATGCGAAAGCAGAGCGGTAGCAATAAGTGGCTTTATGTAAAGCAACAAAGTGATTCTATACATAAAGTGTAGGGCAACAACTATAGAATTGCGCCATTATATCCATTTAATGAGGGTGAGTAACATACTTTTACTTTTGAAGGAAGAAAATATTTAAAGTTCTACACTATTGTTGATTGGAGTGCAAGGCTACTCGACTCCCGTGGGATAGCGAGACAGACGAGACCCTGAGGCCAACACGATGTTGGTCACGAAGGCGTTGTTGCTGTCGCTACGCTTTCGCACAGATAAATTGTCACAGGACGTGACGCACTTAGCCTTCGTTCCTCAGCGCAGGAAGCGGCTCGTCGCTCGCCCACAGGAAGCCTTGCTCTGCGCGAAAGCGAAGCGTCAGCGGCAAAGCGAGTAGCCTAGAACGGAAATCACCTTCATTTTGACTAAATATTCACAAAGAGTCCCTTGACTATTTAATTTTTCAACACTAAGCCATCTATCTCGATAGATGGCTTAATTTTATGAAATAAATAATTTAAAACTCTTGTTTATACAGTGAATATCGAGGTTGAATTTTATTTCTTATACAACATTTCAATGTGCTCTATACCATCTTCCATGTAAACTTCTGACACAGGTTCAAATCCTAAATCATTGTAAAATTTCAACAAATAGGCCTGTGCAGAAATCCTAATAGCTTTTTCTCCCATACTATCTGTCACAAAATTTATAGCATTTTGAACCAATTTCTTAGAAATGCCTTTCTTTCGATGCTCTGCTTTTGTCAGAACTCGGCCAATTGCTACTTCAGAATATGAAATATTTGGAGGTAGTATCCTTAAATAAGCTACTATTTCAGAATTATCTTCAAAAAACAGATGATAAGATACTTCATCTTTTGAATCTAAATCTTGGAATATACATTGCTGCTCGACTACAAATACTTCTGCTCTTAATTTTAAAATTTCATATAATTCTTTTGTAGTTAATTGATTAAATTCTTTTACTTGCCAATTCATCATCTTGTTTGATTCTCCTTAACAAATTAAATTTAACACTAACTAAAGAGGTCAAAAGAACCTTATTAGTATTTGCTTAATATATACCCATTTTGTTGTATTTGCAACATAAAATATTATAACTTTCTTTGTTTTTAATACCTATTCTACCTTAGACCAAAAAAACAGGTGAACACTAAATAGAGATATGGGAAAAATATCGTTGCAAAAGTTGACACAAGAAGTTACCTTGTGACAATTGAATTGCCTGAGAATCAATTTGCCTTCCAGTTTTTATCAGGATTTGGTAATAAAATTAAAATTTTAAAGCCAAAAGGTTTCATTAATAAGTATTTAAACTTTTTGGAAGAAACAGTGCGGCTTTACAAATAAAATGGTCAAGAACGACAACAAGAGAATATTGATGAGTATCAAAGTTTTTTATGCAATTCTAATCCATTCCTCAATAATTAAAACTTTAAATACCTGTATCCAGTTTGCAAAATAAATCTCATAAAACATTGGAGAGCTTTAATTAATTATACTTAAAAAGCCTCATACCCATATAAAACACAAGAAAGCTGATGATTCTTGTGAAAATCATCAGCTTTTCTCATTTTAACCCTCAAATTGTATTATTGTGATAATGCGATTTGTATGTGGGCTAAGTGATGCTCTTCGTGCCAAGCTAACTTTGCCATTTTTGTTGCAACTGTTATTTTACCGTTTGTCTGGTGAGTAAAGACTCGATCTAATTGAACTTCAGTTAAATTATTTCCTAAAAATACGATACGCTCATTTATACCTTCTAACATTTTAATAGAGGTTTCTACAGGAAGCATTGTATCCGGTTGAATCGCCCACTTTTCTTCATCAAAAGCTGGTACTATTGGGTTCTCATCTGTTAAAGCTAGCTTCAAACGTTGATACATGTTCAACTGAGAATCTGCGATATGATGAACAAGTTGACGAACTGTCCAGCCACCATCACGATAGGTTCTGTTTAATTCCTCTTCATTTAAAGAGCTCACTGTTTCTCTTAAACGAGTCGTGTAAGTTTCGATTTTCTTGAGCCATTCTTGTATATTTTCAAATGTTACTTTTTCAGGAACTTGTAGTTTGCCAATTGGGTATCTTACATCCATTTTTAATCCCCTTTTCCCTATTTATTATCCTGATGGTCATTATTCTTTTGTTTATTTATTTCACCGATAATAATAGATAAAAACTATAACACTTTAAAAATATATTGATTTAGACCATGAAGAAAAAGTGCTACATGTTACATATTGTAACGTTTTGTAGTCTCGTACATTAATTTGTTACTTCTTTCTCTTCCATTAACATTGTCCCTTTTTCTATTAGGTTTGTATGGAAAGAGAAAGCTTTATTAAGAATGTGTGGTGTATGACCACCGACTTTCTCTTTTGCTTCTTCAAAGTAAGCACGTAATTGAGATCTATACTTAGGATGTGCGATTTCGATTAGCTTTTCTGCTCTCTTCACAGGTGGAAGCCCACGAAGATCAGCATATCCCTGCTCTGTCACTATTACATCTACATCATGCTCTGTATGGTCAATATGCGATACGAAAGGAACGATCGTTGAAATCGCCCCGTCTTTTGCTAGTGAAGACGTTACAAAGATGGTAATTCTAGCGTTTCTAGCAAAGTCCCCAGATCCACCAATACCATTCATAATTTTTGTACCGTTAATGTGAGTTGAATTGACGTTTCCGTAAATATCTACTTCTATTGCAGTGTTAAAAGAAATTACGCCTAAACGACGAATGACTTCTGGATTGTTCGAAATTTCTTGAGGTCTAAACATAATTTTATCTTTATATTTCTCTAAATCTTCTGCTAATGAATCAACACGCTTTTTCGAAAGTGAGAATGCAGTACCAGCTGCAAATTTAACGATACCAGCATCAATTAAATCAAAGACACCATCTTGCAATACCTCAGAAAACACTTCAAGATCTTTAAATTGGGAATTTTTCATGCCATTTAAAACTGCATTAGCTACAGATCCTACGCCAGATTGTAATGGAGCTAATGATTCTGGCAACTTTCCTTCTGCTACTTCACTGGCTAAGAAGTCTAATAAGTGATTGGCAATTTGTTGGGTTTCTTCGTTTGGCTCGAATAATGGTGAAGGAACATCAGGTTGCTCTGATAAAACAATTCCTTTTACTTTTTCTGGATTAATTTTGATTCCACTTTCTCCAATTCGATCTGAAACTTTGTAAATTGGAATTTCTCCACGCTCACCTTGATCTTTCTGTACAAAAATATCATGAAGACCTTCGTATGCTTTAGGTGCCGTAGTATTGATTTCAATGATAACGTTTTCAGCTTTTTCCACAAAAATCGGTGAATTTCCTACAGAACCAGTTGGAATAATATAACCTTCTTCAGTAATTCCAGCTGCTTCGATAATTGCATAATCAATTTTTCCTAATGTTCCTTTTCTTACTTCTTCCGCTGTATGTGATAAATGTTGATCAATATAGTATATTTCACCTTTGTTGATTTTCCCACGCATTACAGAGTTTCCTTGGTATGGAACACGTAAGTTAATGATTTCTGCCTCAGCCATTGATTGGTCAGCAGTTGGTCCTAACGAAGCACCGGTATATAAGTTGACTTTGAAGTTTTCGTTCTTACCACGCTTAGAAAGTGCAAGTGGAAATTCTTTTGGCTCACCAAATAGTGTAAATCCACTCATCCCAAGGTTCATTCCGTCTTCAATCCAAGAAGCTGCTTCCTCAGCTGAAACAACTTTGTCCAAAAATGCTTTACTTCTAATGAATTGGCTTAAATCTTTTTGCATTAACAATCACCTCATAATAGTTTTGTATTACTTTTTTACTTTGTAAATTTTGGGGGTAAAAAATGCATATCATTATTGCCAATCAAAACTCACCTTACAATATATTCAAATGCATGAGCTTCTTGTCTATATTGTAAAAAGAACTTAACTGTTCGTCTATCACATGATTTCTATGATAATGATAGAAAAAAACTATAATATATAATTATGCAAAGAATTAATCGCTTATTAAACCTTGTATTTGTAAACTTAATTTTGGTAATCGGCAATTATGGGTATAAAAAATAGCCTCTAACAAATCAACTTTATAATTAAGAACACTTTGCTCAACAGACTTACATTCCCTATCGATACATACACATCAACATCTGGATTTTCTAGTTTATAAGCAGCAATTAATGGCAGGAGGCTTAATAGTTATGTCCAATACATTAAGAATGCCTTATAATGCGTTAAGAATGGGAATCTATATTCGAGTATCTAATAAATTACAAGAAAATAAATATACTCTTCATGCTCAAATTACAGTATAAACTTGTTCCATGGTTGGACAAGGCACAATAATCTCCTTCCAGATTCAAAAAAATAAGAATAAGAGCGATGTCGAGTCTATGTGTCAGTTCGACTATTCTATCCGTCTCTATTCAAAAGCAGGCTTAGGATTTCCCCTAGCCTGCTTTTGCTATTTGTTATTTTGAAAGCTGCTCATTCTCATCTTCATCAATAAAATATGCATGAGATTTCGCTGCTTCCTCAATTTCTTTGAATGCCCAGTGTGTTGCTTTTACATCTGGGAAGCTTGGTGTTGTTACGCCTTGCATTGGACCACGTTCAAACATGCGGTTCATCATCACTACAGCTTGAGCACGTGTTAAATGCTCATCTGGCGCAAAGCTACCATCCTGACGACCATTAATGATGCCTGCCACACGGTTCGCTTCGATTATCCACTGTGCCCAATGACCTTTTGTATCATTGAATGTAATGGCTAGATTCTCTTCGATAGGCAGTTGCTTATAGTTCGCTACTACAGTCGCCATTTGTGCACGTGTAATGTTTTCACTGGCACGGAAGTTACCATTGACGTCGCCATTCATAATGCCACGCTCTTTCACAAAGGCAATGGCACCCGCTGCGTAATGATCACTTGGAATATCCTTGAATGGTGCAGTGTTTACTGGTCCATCTGTATAGCCTAAAATGCGTGCAATCATTGTTACCACTTGAGCACGTGTAACGTTTTTCTCGGGACCGAATGTGCCATCTGGGAAGCCTTTAATGTACGATTCATGCTCTTTTACTTCCAGAGATGGTTTTGTTTCTTCTTCCTTATTCACCTGAATAATTGTGAACGTACTGAACTTCTCCACTGTAAAGCGTAAACCTAGCTCACCCTTCGTCATTGTTACCACTTCAGGGATAACCACTTTCTTCTCCCCATCGGAGTGTTCAATAAATACCGCTAATTGCTTCAGGAATGCCTCACGTTCTTTTGCATCTGTAGGGATTTTCACGCCTTTTAATGGCAGCGTTACCTGTACAGGACGACTTGGCATGTTTGTTTCAATCGTCATTGGGCGTGCTACCACATGTACATCATTGCTTTGCAGTGCCTCCCGTACTACGCGCTCTGCACGTGCACGTTCTTCAATGGCTTGACGCTCACTTTCCTTTTTCACTGGTACTAAACGGAAGTAGAACTTATCGTCAATACCCTCCATTGAGCTATGTGGAATCGCAATAAGTCCATTCTCTGTAGCAATTTCCAACGATAATCCATTTTCACGTAGTAATTGTAGAGATTGCTTCGGAATTTCTACAATTACTTTACCTACTTCATCATGGACATCTGGAATAACAATACGAACAATGTTATTGCCAATTTGTTTCGCTTTTTCTATCGCTACCTTCGCATTTGCTTCTAATAAGGCCACGAAGTCTGTGATTTCACCATTGGCATGTTTTGTACGCTCAATTTCCACTGTTGTTGTTTCCAGTGGGTTAGCACCATCAATTTCTAATGCCACTTGGATTTTCGATGTTGTCGTGCCTGAGTTAGTTGGTGGTGGTGTTGGCCATGAATTTGGCGTCGGGTACGGAGTTATAGGAGCTACTGGCGTCACCACACTTGATGCCACAGATTCTCCACTACTTCCTACACCATTTTTTGCGAATACTTTAAATGTATACGCTGCCCCGTTCGTTAAGCCTGTTACTATGATTGGATTTGACGCCCCTGTTTTCGCTAACGTTGGCTGTTCTACTCCAGCTACATACACTTTGACTGTGTATCCCGTAATCGCACTGCCTCCATTGTTCGTTGGGGCATCGAAGCTCACTGTTGCTTGGCTGTCTCCTGCTGTTGCCATCACATTCGTGGGCACCCCAGGGGCTGTTACTGAAACCGTTTTGACAACTTGTGTAACTGTAAACGTCATGGGTGTGAGATTCGTTGCACTTACTGTCACTGTAGCCGTATAGGCTCCTGCCGCTAAACCATCCTTCGCCTTCACCGTAAACGTTGTACTGCCTGAACTTGATAAGCTTGTCGCTATCGGTTGCGTGATCTCAAAGCTACTTGCATTGGTGCCGCTTAACGCAACGGCTACATTCGCCATGCTTCCTGTTCCGGTATTCGTAATCGTTAACGTCTTGGTTTCTTGTGTACCACTCGTATAACCCGTTGTCAGTGCGGTAAACGTTTGATTACCAATTGCATTAATCGTATACGTTGGTACTGCATTGACCTCTTGTGTAACCGTAAATGTCACGGGGGTTAGGTTCGTTGCACTTACTGTCACGGTTGCTGTATAGGTTCCTGTTGCTAAGCCATCCTTCGCTTTCACCGTAAACGTAGTACTCCCTGGACTTGGTAAGCTTGTCGCTATTGGTTGTGTGATGTCAAAATCACTTGCATTGGTGCCGCTTAACGCTACGCCTACATTCGTCAAGTTGCCTGTTCCGGTATTCGTAATTGTTAACGTCTTCGTTTCTTGTGTACCATTCATATAGCCTGTTGTCAGTGCTGTATACGATTGATTGCCAATTGCATCAATCGTATAAGTTGGTGCCGCATTGACCACCTGTGTGACCGTAAACGTTACTGGTGTTAGATTCGTGGCACTTACTGTCACTGTAGCCGTATAGGTTCCTGCTGCTAAGCCATCTTTCGCTTTCACTGTAAACGTTGTGTTGCTGGCACTTGGTAAGCCTGTCACTAACGGTTGCGTGATCTCAAAGCTACTCGCATTGGGGCCGCTTAACCCGACTGCTACATTTGACAAGTTGCCTGTTCCGGTATTCGTAATTGTTAATGGCTTGGTTTCTTGTGTGCTGTTTGGATAACCAGCTGTTAGCGAAGTGAACGTTTGATCGCCAATTGCACCAATCGTGTACGTTGGCGCTGCATTAACCACCTGTGTCACCGTAAATGTCACTGGTGTTAGATTCGTTGCACTTACTGTCACTGTAGCCGTATAGGTTCCTGCTGCTAAGCCATCCTTCGCTTTCACTGTAAACGTTGTGTTACCGGCACTTGGTAAGCTTGTCGCTATTGGTTGCGTGATCTCAAAGCTACCCGCATTGGGGCCGCTTAACCCGACTGCTACATTTGACAAGTTGCCTGTTCCGGTATTCGTAATTGTTAATGGCTTGGTTTCTTGTGTGCTGTTTGGATAACCAGCTGTTAGCGCAGTGAACGTTTGATTGCCAATTGCACCAATCGTGTACGTTGGCGCTGCATTAACCACCTGTGTCACCGTAAATGTCACAGGGGTTAGGTTCGTTGCACTTACTGTCACTGTAGCTGTATAGGTTCCTGCCGCTAAACCATCCTTCGACTTCACCGTAAACGTCGTACTGCCTGAACTTGATAAGCTTGTCGTTATCGGTTGCGTGATTTCAAAGCTACTCGCATTGGTTCCGCTTAACGCAACGGCTACATCCGCCAAGTTTCCTGTTCCAGTATTCGTAATCGTTAACGTCTTCGTTTCTTGTGTACCACTTGTATAACCCGTTGTCAGTACGGTAAACGTTTGATTGCCAATTGCACCAATCGTATACGTTGGTGCTGCTGCTCTAGTAACCGTAATCGTATACGTTTTTGTTGTTCCATCTTCCGCTTTTACAACCGTGGAAATCGTGTTAGATCCTACAAATAAAGAAATATTTCCCCCTACACCACTTATCGCTGAAGCACCATTCAATGTTAATGTAGACAAACTATCACCTATAGTTGGTGTAACAGTAATCGAAGAAACAGCATTTGGAACGCTTGCTGTATAACTTGTTGTACCAGAACTAAAGGCTGGTGAAAGGGTTCCTGCTGATAAAGTTAAATTGCTTAAATTAGCATTATCACTTAATGAAAGTGTTATAAAAGTTTTATCTGAACCATAACTTGTTCCTTGTGCATTCGTTGCAAATGCTCGATAATGATACGTTGTATTCGGCTGTAAACTAGAAAGATCTGCATTAAAAGTACCTGTTGTTCCTGATACAGTCACTTTCCCATTAGCAGTAGTTGGATTAGCACTCGTTCCAAATACTATGCCACGTTCGGTAATTGAAGCATTCCCATCTGATGTAACATTTCCCAAAAGTGTGACAGTTTTTGCTTTTAAGCTAGTATATGAGTCTGTTGTAACGGTTGGCGCATTAGCAGGTATAACTGTCGTCACTGACTGCATCGTATAGACACTTTTATTCCCTGCTGCATCTTTTACAATAATATTAAAATAATAAGTTGTACTTGGTGATAAATCCGTTACATTAATCGTTGCTAAATCTTTTGAGAATCCATTTCCTAATGCCATACCGTTTGCTTCGATATTGCTGACAGTATCAATATTATTACTGCTAGATTGATAGACACGATACTCTAAATCATTTTGAGCCGTAATATTATCCGTTGCTTTCGTCCAGTCTAACCTAATGCCTGACGAGCTGATATTTGAAACACTAATCGTTCCGTCTGATATTGTAGGTGATATAGAATCTGGAGCAGTAGCACTCACATTGGCAATTGTGATGTTTTCAAAATTTAAGTTTGATGGAGCTGTATTTTGGCCATTTATAGCTGCATCAAATTGCCATGTGATTTCTAAAGATGCTACCCCATGGTAATTAAATTCAGTGCTTCCATTTAAAAGCGTGCTCAATTTATGGATGTCTTGATATCCAGAAATCTCCTTGTTACTAGAGATTGCATGTGATCCAAGAGTACCTCCATTCGTATCTTTTACAACTAATGAAAGTTTATTAAATGTGAGTTTAGAAAGGTTTGGATAAAGACTTAATCCTAAGTCCTTAAACGTGAATGTTTTACAAACATTTCCTCCCTCAGCCTTAATAATTAGAGTTTCCTGAGCCTTGTCTGTAAAATTAGTTGTATACAACTGTGTCGTTCCTGGATCAATTGTAAAACCATTGTTTATAACAAACTTATCCGAGAAAGTTGCAAAACCTGCACCTGCACTGTTATAAGCTCCAACAGTTCCATCGAAATCATACATACCATCAGCAGTTCCATTTGCAGTAGCCTGTACTTCTATCACAGGAGCATAGCCAATTGAAGCTATGGTAAAAATTATTACGAGTAAAATATGAAAATAAAATCTCATTTTTTCACGTAAAGTTCTAACTCCATTTTTGCCTTTCTTTAAAGTCTTGGATAGATTCATAGTTCCACCCTTTCGAAATTCTTTTTATCCTCTAGATGGAAACTCACCCTGTAAGCAAATAATATAATTCATCACTAAGAAGGGCTGCATATTATTATGCGGCTCACTCCCGCCTGTCACACCTAATACTAGTGGGTTCATTTGAACGTCTGGATTGGTACCATACAACGGTGGCTGCGTAGGTGGTCTCCCAGCCCCTACCCCCTCAGCCCAAAGACAATTAGTCGGATTTCCCGATGTTCCAGCTCCTTGTATAGCTCTTGGTGTATGAGTATGAGCAGGTATTTGTGACTGCAAAAGTGTCACAGTTTGTTCACCAACCACTTGACCAACCTGTCGTGGCGTTAATCCCGTTCCAGCCCCTTGATTCACTGGTGCTGATCCTATCATATTCGGTAACGCAAAAGTTGTTTTACCATCCCCACCATACTGGATACCTAATATTGCATATAGAGCTGAATTTTGCTGAATACTCATCAATTGACCGTTACATAACGCCCACCCTTTCGGCGCAAAGTTTCCTGTAAAAATTCTTATTTCGCCTATATATGCGTCTGCCATTTGTACCACCTCCTTCTACTTAATTTCTTGATGGATAGATACCTTGAATAGCAATACAAAAACGTACGGCTAAATAAGGTTGCATATTATTATGTGTTTGTCCGCCCCCAGCGGTAGATAATGCTGCTGAATTCATAGTTACTACGGTTGTATTAGATGCATATAAGTTACCCATATTCGCCCATACATTCCCTTGAGGAGAAGTTGCACTTGCAGGGCTAGATGAGCCATAAACTTGATGAGTATGTTGAGACATTTCATTCGTTGTTAAAGTATGGGTCTCTTCACCCGCCTTTTTTCCTAATGGTAATGAAGGACTAACATGGATTGGTACGCGTCCGCGCAAATCTGGTAAAGCAAATGTCGTTACACCATCCCCTCCATAAACCGTACCTAATAGCGAATATAGCGCTTGATTCTGATTAATAGGGAGCAATTGCCCTTCACAAGATAACCAGCCCCTTGGTGCATAATGAATCGAAAATAATCGAACTTCACCTAAATATGGTTCTGCCATTTAAATCCACCTCTATTCTTAAATTTATGACTGGGGAGGAAAATATCCATATAACGAAATAATGAAAGAAATAGCTACTGATGGCATCATATTGTCATGTGGTTGATTGTTACCCGCAGACGAAATAGCAGTTGCATTCATTTCAACTGGTGTTAACGGATTCCCAGCTCCATCTGTATCATTTGAATAGTTAGAATATCCGCTTGTCTCTGCCCATAGCACATTACTTGGCGATGGCGTATCTCCAACAGCAGTAGTTGCCTGAACAGCGTGTGTATGATTTGGTATTTGATTCGCAGTTAACGTCACCGTCTCTGTACCACCTACAGCACCTAAGCTGTACTGCGGACTAACATGAATAGGAACACGTCCCATTAAATCTGGCAACCCGAAAGTAGTTCGGCCATCCCCTCCATATGTCGTTCCTAATAAAGCAAACAGTGCTTCATTTTCTGAAATACTAAGTATTTGACCATTGCATAAAGCCCAGCCTTGGGGAGCAAAGTTTCCTGCAAACATACGGATTTCCCCTAAATACGACTCACTCATTTTTTCTCACCCCCCTTCAATTTAACTGAAAATTCAATCTTTTAATCGAATGGCTCAAACCTCATGGCAATATAAGGAGCGGTTTCTCCTGTAACATAAAATCCACATCGTTCATATAGATGCCTAGCAGGATTTCCCTGCAATACATGAAGTGTAACGGACATTTTTTGATTAGCTGCACTGCTTTGCAATTGCTTTAATACCTTAGTTCCGTAGCCTTTTCCTCTAAAATCAGGTAATAAAGAAATATCAATTAAATGAATATTCCCACTTTTAATTTCAGTCATCACCCGACCAATTTGCAATCCTTCATGATAAATAATTTCATGCTTTGCTTGTGGAAAATTGTGTTGATAAGATCTCTTTTGAGCTTCGTATTGCATATGTAACAGAGCATGCAGCTGCTGTTCATCTAGTGTCAGCATTGAAAATTCATCCTTGCGCGTAGTAACATATAACTCAAAAAGAAACGTATCATCTTTGGATGCAACATTTCTAGTCTGCAACATAATACATCACCATTTCATCAAATAGTTTTAGTAATTAAATCTATAAAATTATGTCCCTACTTTTAGAAGCATTATCTAAATACTCAACTTCTTTCCTTTAATTTAAAAAGATCTTGCGACCCCTCTTAATTAAAGGCAGATTACAATACAGCATAAAATTTTAATTTAACGAAAAAAGAATCCCACAGAAAAACTTAATCATTAAACGTTTCTTTGTGAAAATTGTATGCTCACTCCCTTCTTAAATAAGATTCTTTTTTACTTTACTTGATAAAGGTTAAAATAAGGTTAAAAAAAACAGTAAAATATAAAAATTTACAATATTTTTCCGGATATTAGCAATAAATCCATACAATCTTAAATTTAAATAGCTATCCAATTATTTACGTAGAGGTTCTCCATCTTGGGAAAGAGTGTCTAACAAATCAAATCCCTATAATCTAAAGGGATATTTGATCGCAACTTTTTTACAAACATCTTGATTTTATTTTAAATATCGTATCTTTTTTAAACATCACAACTTTACTTCAAAGCTTCACATAAGAAACAATTTATCCGCTGAGTCCCTAGTGTTATTGTTGGTCAGAAGCACTTGCTAAGGTGATGAAAAGAAATCCATCGACACTTAAACAAGATCACAATCGTTTCAGGCAGTTCCGTTATCTAAAGCCAAATAAATTTAGTCTTGAATTCAGATTCAATAGGATATAAACAATTAGGCAAGCATTAGTAAACACTCAAAGGGCTAGCTAGTGGTAGGAAAATAGAGGATGTAACTCAAATTAACTGTAAGATAATTTATAAATTAATAAAAAAGAGGGATTGAAGATTTAGTCCTATCCTCTCTCCCTCTATACTTAATAATAATAATTATTTAACATTTGAAGTAGTTTCACGACTTTACTTTTTACATTAATCATAGAGTCTTGTGTACCAATACAAGACGGACAGCCCGCCTCACAAGGACAGCTTATAACATGGTGCTGCGTTTTTGTTAATAAGTCCTCCCATAATTCATAGACCTCTTCACTTAATCTGATTCCTCCTGGACACTTGTCGTAAACAAAAAATGTTGGCAGCTCATTATGGGATGCTTTGACTTGTGGCACGACTGCTACATCGCTGCTAGTACATTGAATAAACAGTGGAATAAAGGCATTCATTGCATAGGCTACCCCAATCATTACCTCGGTCAATTCCGCCTCTGACCACTGTTCTGATAAATGAAGCGATAGCCAGGAGGCGCTTGTATGTATTCCATCTACTGGCTCATATTATCGTGTGTGCCGAAGCGTATTTTATTGAACTTCTCTTAAAGAGAATGAATTCACAAGATAAATATGTGATTGGTACGTCTTTGGATACCAGTTCACAACCAGCAAAAATAGAAATAGTTATCCCAGCTGTTACCGAGCTCATTGCGGGCATTATCTCGTGCTTTCATCTGTAATGCTTGTCGCTGTAAGTTCACTGTTGCTAGACCACTTCCAGCTGTCGCTGTGTTAACGCTCCTTCTAATACATTATTATGTTTATGAAATTATTCCACTTAAAAATCCTTTGTTGAGATAATGATTGCACGCGTAAAATTATGTCCACTTGTTGATACATCTCTCCAGTAATCTATATGGAAGCGATTTGAAGCTTGGCAGATAGTCCGATTGCTCCCTTTAATTCGCATGGAGAGAATAATAATAATTCACTTACATAAGAAGTATATTCTTTTATCGAGCCAGTTAAAGGCAAAAAAAACGATATGATGTTGGTTCCTTCAAATAGTTATTGAGGAAAAATCGAAGTATTGTTCATCTTATGAAAGAGAATAGTAATAGGTTAGAGATCCACTAATTATGCACATCGTTTTATTTAGTTTTCTAATGTTTAAACTCCAAACTGTTTTAAATGATGATCAAGGTGCTTGTATATCCCTTTACCCCATTGTTCTGAAGTAAGTTTCCCAAAAAAAGGATGCGGATGAGTTGTGCACCTCTCTGGTCCGTTATTTTGAAATGTAATAATTTTTTGTTTAAGCTTTTCTTTTTCTGTCTCAAATTCTCTATCATCTGCAATCAAAATGGTTGGAATAGTAGACATATTACGGGGCAATGTCTTGTCATTGTAAATGATTTGTTTTGCAAACCTCCCTACTATTATTCCTAACCAACTCCTTGGTGGGAAAGAATTTCCCATTGCAATGTCTTGGAAAGATGAACAATGCGCTAGCATTTGGGCAACATCCATTTTTCCCCAGTGTGGTTGTGAATTTGGACTCAGTTTGTCAATACGTTTTAAAACTTCTGCTGTATACATATGATTAAAAATATTTTTCATGAGTGTATATCCCCTTTAATTATAATGATTTAATCTTCTTAACTCATTTGACCCGATAATGGTAAAAGAAAACATGCCGTATATCAACACAGGATTTTTAATCAAACTTTATTATAAATGATCAATCTTTATTTTAAATAATCGAGTTTTGTTTAAAATTTATCAATCTTTTTATAAAACTACACAACTTGTAAAACTTGCTATTAAACATTGTCCATCTGCAATTTAATTCTCAAACATCAAGGGCAATTATTTTGTTTGAACATCATCATGTGCAAATATGGGATATTGTTGAAGATACACTACGTTTAATAGTTCCATTTTTCAAGTACTGCTTCAAAAATTCGAAGAGGATTAGGATCTATACCTTTTTGAAGATGGATGTTATAAAAGAGTTAGAAAAATAGTAGCCTCTTTTTGCAGAGAATTTATCTAATTGGGCAGTGCAATCACAGATATTGTTCAATTTGCTGTATGTACCAGTCTTGCACTCTTTGCAGCATTATAATCTCCTGATTGATTAAAGTTAAAGAAGTGTGGAATAGATCGAAAATTGGATTCTAAAAGCACAAATGCCTTTTTGGGGAGTAGAATCCGATCCAAATGAAAAAGATATTATTCCAGATCAAACATGAATAAAAGTATTTTTAAATTAAGGTTGTTTAACTAAAGAATAGAACCATAATTCTTTTACCCGACTGTGGCCTTCATACAGTTGGGTCTTTTTTTTCTAAAAAAACATTCTTATTGTCTTTGGCATTTGCGGTCAGATAGCCTCCGTTTGGTAGAGCTAGTTCTATGAAGCAGATTTTTTGGCGCAAGGATTATGCCCACAAAGGCTTCGTGTCAAGCCACTTCATAACAAAATCACCCTTAAAAGAACTGTTCAAATTAGTGTTGACATTCCAAAACCGGATAAATTCGCCCCATTCTCTAAAAATGCAATGGCTTCCTATCCCTGAATCAGTACTCATAACAAATACCCTCTTACTGTTATATTCTCCAAACTTCACAACAATTTTCCTCACAGAAAGAAGTCATCTCAAGTTCAAGAATTGACTTCCCTAATAATTATTCTACTTTTATTATTGAAGAATGTAGAATCATCCAATCCATCTCCGAGATTGGGAAACAACTGATTAACCATCTAGTGTCCTACTTCATACTTAAGCAAAAGTTAAATGAAGAATCATAATAGCAAATTGGACTAAAAATACTGAAAGGCTGGTGCATTTCCCTTGAAAATTTTAGAAACAGATCGACTGACCCTTCGCTTACAAACAACCGACGATGCGGCATTTATCCTTGAGCTAATGAACGACCCCTCTTGGTTGAAGTTCATAGGGGATCGAGGATTGAGAACAATAGAAGACTCAACTGCCTATATATTGAATGGACCAATTCGTATGTATGAAGAATTCGGTTTCGGTCTTTTTTTGGTGGAACGAAAAGGGGATCATGTACCTATTGGAATCTGCGGTCTTATAAAAAGAGATTCCTTAGAGGATGTGGATATTGGATTCGCCTTTCTTCCGAAGTATTGGTCAAAAGGATACGCCTATGAAGCAGCCTCTGCGACAATGACATATGGAAAAGATACGTTGGGGCTAAATCGCATTGTAGCGATTACTACTAAAGACAATCACGCTTCAGCCAAGCTTCTGAAGAGAATAGGATTGCAGTTTGAACGATCGGTTCGATTGCCTAATGATCCTGAAGAACTTAAACTATTTGCCCATGATTGAAAAAATGAAAAGCATATAAATAACCATCTAGAATCATACGATACAAAAAAGATTCTAGATCAATTAACTGCTACCTTTTTTGATGCATTTACCAATCGAAATGGAATTAAACCTAATTTACGTGTATTGCACGAATTATTTGTTCCGGAAGTTGTGATCATCAAAAATACGGATTCGTCTCCTATCATTTACAATCTTCAGCAGTTTATTGAGCCTCGTGAGAAACTATTGGGAGAAGGGCATTTGATTGACTTTAAGGAAGAAGAAACATACGAGATCACAGAGATTTTCGGCAATATCGCTCATCGCTTCAGTCTATACCGAAAATCTGGAGTGTTATCTGGCGAAGATTTTACTACAATGGGCATGAAAACTATACAATTTATTCACACTCCTAGCGGTTGGAAAATTAGTTCAGTGGCTTGGGATGATGAAAGAAGTGGCTTAACTATTCCAGAGAAATATCGAAAATAACCACTCTTACAGAAGACTCTCCGTTTAAGGGAGTCTTTTTTTCAATTGCTATTATCTTTGTATGAAAGTGTAACATTTTAAAAAAGATTGATTAAAATTTCCGAACAATCCTCAAATTTAGGATCAAAATAAGAGAGCCATTGAATTAATAAAAGAAGAGGGACTTGTCCAAATTCCCTCCCCTCTTATATAATTGAAGCGCAAACTTTAATCCTATAGGGATAGTTAACCAAAGCAGAAAGTTGCTCAATATAATTTTATAATAAGAGGCATTTTCCAATTGGTCTTTAGACACAAATCTCCACATCAATAGTAATCCAAAAGCCTATATTGGTATGATTAAAAAGAACTCTGGTTATTATAAAGCACTTTATTACATATGTGCGACACCAAAAAGTATCGCCATTGATATAAAACATACAATTAGTAGACTATATAAGCTTAAGACGATTGTTTTCATTCTTCCTTTTTCACTAAATATCGCTAATAAAATGGATACTCCTTCACCAACTATTAAAAAGTTTGTTCCTGCCATACCAGAAACTTTTCCTACCATAAAAAATTTCATAATAAGGGCATTATAATTAAACGTCATCAGGTTGAAATGAAGCTTAGCTTTTCTCCCTGTTCTATGATGGACATTGTTTAACTGAAAATATTCTTTTAAATAGGCATTCACACGTTCTACAGCGGTACGTACTTTATAGAGTTGTTTCCAACGTTCAGAGCACGTGCTGGATATGTAAATTTCCGTAAATCATTGTCACACTTGATTTTGAAAACCTTCTGGCAGAGAGAATCATTACGTAATGGACATTATGAGGGCTTTGACCGCATGACAGATGACGGATTTTTCTTTGTCTCACGCTTACTTTGCGGATGAAATGATTCTGATTGGTAACACACGTAACACTTTTCAAAAATTCTTGAATGGTGTTACGTGTGTTGCTGTTTAATTTTATACGTATATACGATTGTATTGTTTATAAAGTACTCAATTTTGTATCTCAAACCGTAAGAAGGTTGAATTGGTGCAGCTTGGAGTGGATTAATTACTCTATGTACTCAAATTCATGTCTCCAATGTACTAAAAAATGAACATTTTCTGAAATGATAATTAGTTTAATTAATAAAAAAATTATCCTTTTTGTTAAATATAGTTAATTATTCTATTTTTTATCCGATGATTATAGTGTGTTACAAATAATGTAAAAGAAGAAGTTGTATATAATTTTACAAGCTGTTGGAATTTTAACAAGTGGCTTGTTGGGGCTAAATACAGCTGAAGCTTCAGAAGTAGAAAAAGATATGCTTGAAGTAAATCCATTAATTGATAATCTAAAAACAAAACATCCTGATTGGGCAATTACATTAGTAACTTCAGATGAGGCTGCTAAAATTAAAGAAGAAGTAAAAAATAGTCCAGTTCTAAGAGGTCCAGCACCACCATTAACAGCTCTTTATATTGACAAAGTAGCATCTCAAGTTGGAACAATCAATGAACAAATTGAGAATATTGGCTTACAGCAAACTTCTCACGCAGTTTCAGGCACTGTTGCTGTAGCAGTTATGCAAGTTGGTTATGGAAGTGAAAATCAATGGTTAGATGATGAACGTATTACTTATCAAAATCGTGATTATAAAATTAATGTTGCTTCCATAGATTTTAATAATGACAGAATTATAGATGGGTTTTATTATACAGTAACTTTTAATTCAGACTTAAAAATCTCAAGTGGAACTTCTGCATTATATAAGTTTAATTGTACTTCAAGTAGTTACCCTTGGAATACCATTGAAAGAACTATAAATATTCCACATTTATAATTTCGAAATCCATTGAAGAGAGGTGTATTTAAAAATGGTTTCTATGGAAGAGATGAGTATAAGGTTAATTATCCTTCAAGGAGCTTACGGATATAAAGGTTTTACTGAAAAAATTGGCGAGAATATGTATAAAAATGATGTGAAAGCTTTTCAAGAAACAATAGAAAATGCCAAAGAACCGATTGATGCTAGTAAAGTTTCAAAGTTATCATCTGATCAAATTAATGTATTACAAGGTGCACCAAGTGGTAGTTGGTTAATTCCTTTACTGAATAGAATGGGACAATTAGGGATGATGGATTTACGTGAGGGACTAGTCAACCCTAAAGTATTCCAGTATACTTCGACAATGCATGCTTATAAAAGATCCATTTAAGTTAAGTGAAAATAAAAAGCATTAACGATAGGGATTTATCCTTTCTTGTTAATGCTTTTTCATTTGTTATGTAACCTTTAATAGTATTGATTAAAAGCATACTGCTAACATCAGGTCTATAGAATAGAAGAAGCTCACCTAAAATCCTCCTATCAAACATGCCAGGGACATTAGTTGATATTTGTAAAATGACTTTACACTTTTATTAAATATACAGTAAAACTATGCATCAAGATTTCCACGTAGGTAATCTACAGTGTTGATATTACTGGCTTCAAAGCGATTTTTGTCATCTTCTTGTATGATATTTATATAACCATAGATTATTTTATACTAACATAAAAGGACCAGTTGTCTGAAGTGGTCCTTTTAATATCAACGAATTATTAAACTTCTACATCTAAATCTTCAACAAATATAATTCCACGTCTACCATTATCAAGGAATTTCACATTTACCCTAAGTCCATATTTCACATTGTTTTCATCCTCTTTTTTAAAATTTATAACTTTAACTTTTCTTTCAAAGTGCTTTAACCTTTTATTAGTTACTTTCAGTTCACTTCCAATTGTAATAACAAGAGTTGATGCAATAATACTATTTTCATATCTTAAAACTTTAACCTTTTCTATTTCTCCATTTTCATCATAGTATCTTTTAATCTCACTTACTAACATGGTTCTATCTTCTCCTCTTCTGCTATCCATCCTCAAATAATTTATCCAAGTTTAGTTTAGTTTTTATTATATACATTCGCAATAAAATTCCCTAAAATGGAAATATAAAGGGAGGAATAATTTGATGAAAAAATTAGTATTTAGCGCAGCATTAGTATTAAGTCTTGGATTAGCAGGGTGCGGAGAAACGACTACAAAAGAAGAACCAGGTGAAAAGGAAAAACCAGTTACTGAGACATCAAAAGAGGATGTTACAAAACAAGAAACATCAGCACCAGCCACTAAAGAGGAGAATGGTAAACTAACTGAAGAAAAGTTTAAACAAGTTAAAGAAGGTATGACATATGAAGAAGTAGTTAAAATTGTTGGTGCCAAAGGTAAAGTTCTTTCTGAAACAGGTTCAGCTGGTGAACCTCTTCATACCGTAATGTATGAATTTGAGACAGATGGTGTCTTGTCATCTTCTACTATGATGTTCCAAGGTGGTAAACTAATCAATAAAGCACAAATCGGAGTGGAAACATCTGATATCGAAATTACTCTTGACCAATTTAATAAGCTTGAAAATGGCATGACAAAAGAAAAAGTATTTGAAATTCTTGGTGGTGAGGGTGCAGTCATTTCTGAATCTGGTGATGTAGTAATGTACAGCTATAATGGCACAGCTTTAGGTGCCAATGCATCGTTAATGTTCCAAGGCGGTAAATTAATGAATAAAACTCAAATAGGTTTAAAATAATAGTCACTCAAAATGTACTATCCCCTGTGGAATGCAACTGGCTTTACCCTTTTTTAGAGCAAATTAAATTATATTCAAGGTATGTGGTTTCCTCATCTAGTCTTCGGTAATCCTGTAACCATTTCATATGATGCACCTACCTTGCTTGTTAATTTCTTATAATTGCATGTTACCTTTCTTGATTTTCAATCTTTTAATTTGGTTAGAATAATTTCTAACAGGAGGTGATAGTATGTCTAACTTCTTAGGAGAACTTACTTCAAATGATAAAGATGTTATCCAAGTTGCTACCAATGAGTTTTTAAAATTTGGTTACAAATTAATTGATGATAATAATACCGCTTCCTTTTATAAATTGATTCCAGACCTGATGCTTTTATAATGTAGTATTGTTAATCTGTGATATAATGCTTTAGGACAAACCGTAAATAGTAACCAATTCTAAGCTGTAGTGTGTCATGCACTATAGCTTTTTTATTTTTATAATCTATTTCATAGACAATTCACTATACAAACACAGCTATCACGTCATATTAATAGTAATGTAAAGCTAATTTAGCCTTACACCTCCGAGTTTTTTTATTAAGGGTCACTCCTATCCCAGGTGACCCTTTTTTTATTGACTTATCTCACAAAAATATATTTTTTAACGCCTATAACTGAATGGTTTAACACCCTACTTCATCTCTACAGTTAACATATTATTGATACTATGTCAAGAAAATGGACAGGGGAAATTGAGATTTTGCTTTAAATCTAAGCGCGCTATCGCTTGCTCGCCTCACAAATAATTTAAGGGG